>JAQVQL010000093.1 GCA_028701595.1 Herbinix sp. | reverse complement strand
AACAATAAAACATATATTAAACTTCCGCTACTATTTTTTTTAAAAGAAGATAAAACTTTGAGACAGAGAAGATGTAGTGGGAAAAATGTACCTAGGCTAGCCATCGCGCTAGCGATTTGGTACAATAGAGACATTATAACAAATATGAGGTTTCATCCATGTAAGGAGGGAGAATTTTGATTCAAAATATAGTAAAAGCACAAAGAAAATTTTATAATACTGGGGAAACAAAAAGCTATTCCTTTCGTATGAAGGCTTTAGGCAGGTTAAGAAATGCCATACTAAGTAACGAGGATCTACTTTATGATGCATTGGCATCGGATTTAAATAAATCAAAAGTTGAGTCTTATCTATGTGAGATTGGAATTGTTCTGGATGAGATTAATTTTCATAGGAAGCACCTTCGTCGCTGGATGAGTAAGCAACTGGTCATGCCCTCTCTTGGGCAGCTTCCTGGAAGCTGTTTTCGTTCACCTGAGCCTTACGGCGTGACACTTATTATGGCACCTTGGAATTATCCTATAAATCTATGTATTGAGCCACTAATAGGTGCAATATCCGCTGGAAATACCTCCGTACTTAAGCCCTCTGGATATGCTCCGGCTACAAGTAAAGCATTAAAAAAGATTTTATCAGAAGCCTTCCCGTCTTCTTATATAGCTGTCGTCGAGGGAGGAAGAGAAGAGAATACCTCGTTACTTAAGGAGGAGTTTGACTATATATTCTTTACAGGAAGCCCTGCTGTTGGCAAGGTAGTAATGGAGGCGGCTTCAAAGCACCTGACACCTGTAACGCTGGAATTGGGTGGAAAGAGTCCAGTGATTTTGGATAATACAGCTAATATCAAGCTTGCAGCCAGGCGAATAGCATTTGGCAAGGTAACCAACGGAGGCCAAACCTGTGTGGCTCCGGACTATTTGTTGATTCATAAGAACTCAAGAGACGAGTTTGTAAAGGAATACAAAGCCGAATTGCTGAAGTTCTTTCCGGATGGTGACATGTCAGACATGGTCACGATTATATCAGAACACCACTACGATAGGTTGAAAAAATTGATGATAGAGGAACATATCATAGTTGGAGGCCAATATGATGATAAAAGACGTTTTATTACGCCAACATTGATAGATCGGGTAGATCTAGATAGCCCTATTATGAAGGAGGAGATTTTTGGTCCTATCCTTCCTATGATTACCTATGACAGCATAGATGAGTGTATCGATATTATAAAGTCATTTCCTAAGCCTTTGGCACTTTATATATTCTCGGAGGATAAGAGGACGATTAATAAGATGCTTGGTAGTTGTTCCTTTGGAGGAGGCTGTATAAATGATACAATCTTACATTTTGCAAATCCCAGACTCCCCTTTGGCGGCGTGGGAGCCTCAGGTATGGGAAGCTATCATGGTAAAAAGAGCTTTGGAACATTTTCTCATTACAGAAGCGTTTTTCGTCAAAGCACTAAGATAGATCTTCCTTTTCGCTATATGCCTTATACAGATGATAAATTTAAAATAATCAAGAAGGTGCTACGCTAGAAGGATAATCCTAGAATGAATTTATAATGAGCCTGTTATTATCGATAGATTTACTATGATAATACAGGCTTTTTTATATAATAGGAAATTGCGTCCTATTATATAAAAAAAGCTCCGCTATTGTTATTTATTAAATAATTAAAAATACGACATTCTTTATCTGATGTGGTGACTGTTTTTATGCGTACATCATATGATATTATGAAAAAGATGTAGGATAATGTTGTCGATTTTGGTATAATTCAATTATAAGGAAGTTGTTACATCAATTACAGAGTTTTATTTAGTGTCCTAAGTGAATAATAGTAGTAACAAACGTTTGATTTTATTTAAAGTCAATTTGAGATAGAAGGCCATTTATTATAAGGAGCTGGTTATATGGCAAATGTATTTAAGAAATTAATCAGAAAGGAATTAGGTGAAATAAATTATCACCGCTATTCATCCTTTATTAAAAAGAATATAGATACTAGTACGAATGATAGTCAAACTATATTTAATGATATGTATGAAAAGTTAAGATCCCGTGATCTTAAAGCCATATCAAAGATGCATAATAGACTTAATGATACTATGCTTTTAGCTTTTCGCATTAGTAAGAATTTTTTATTCTCATTTTTAGTCTATATATTAGCATCTGTATATTTAATATTTCGAGCAATGAGTCCGGAGCTTACTGCAATATCATTAATACTAATTAATATAAGCTTTACCTACAAAGCATATGAGTTTATATCAAACAAGTTCTGTTATATAGATGCCCAGATTGTTCTTGTATACAAGGCAGTCTTAGATAGGATAATTCTTAATGAAAGAAAGAGTATGAGAGAGAAATAAGTAGATAATGAATTTTATTGGTAAATAAGCTATAATAATTATATTCTATATAATCGCTTAAGGAGATAATTCATATGGGTGATTTTGCATATATATCAACAATAGCATTATTATGTTATATATTTTTATTTATAGTCTTTTTTGCCGCTAAAAAAAATAAGATTGTGTTTTCATTCTTATTTATTCTTGCTGCCTTTATATTATGGACTGCAGGATCGTTCTGTATGAGAATGCAATTATGGCCTTCAGTAAAATTCTGGTATGATATATCGATACTTGGCTTAACCTTACTTCCGTTAGCCTTTTTAGTATTTATCCGCGAATATGCCAGTATTGAGAAAATAAAGTCGCTTGGTATATGGATACCAATTATATTAGCAATTAATATAATTAATATTTCAACAGGCTTCTTTTTAAGTGCACCCAGTGTACATACAAGTCTGGATGGTAAGTCTTCTTTTGTATACGAATTCACATGGGAAGTGTATTTGTTCTTCGGTATAATAATGGTTATAGTAGCTAACATGCTTTACATACTGATGAAAACCAGTAGGGAAAATGAAGAAGCAAAAAGACAGTTTATGCCTATCTTATTTGGGATTATGTGCTTATTTTTGGGACATATCTTAATCCTATTACCTGTATTTAGAGGCTTCCCGACTGATATATTGTCAGGGGTTCTAAATGCATTTTTTATGTTTTATGCATTGTATAAGAGAAGGCTGTTTCGATTAAGAATGATTATGTCAAAGGGTAGTTGCTTAATTATCTCTGCGATATTATCATATTCTCTATTTTTCAATATAAATGATTTTGTTATTCAAACAATAAACAATTACTTTACAATAAGTAGGAATCAGAATATATTGATAGTCGGTTTTCTTATTACACTCGTTACGATAATTATTTTTCAAATTCTTCAATACCTGCTCCATCAAATATTTATAAGAGATGAGATTATTCATGCAGAAAACCTCAAAGAATTTAGCCTAAAGGTTTCCAAGAGCTTGAATGTTCATGAGATTCTAAATAAGTTAGTTGCTATTATACAAAAAACTATAAATGTCAAAAACGTAGAAGTATATTTGTATAATATTCAGAAAAATATATATGAGATAGCATATAATACTAATGACTCTGAAAGAATAGATTTGGTCTTTGACAGGGACAACATACTGGTAGGTTGGCTTGAGGAGTATAATGGATGTATACTGATGAAGGATTTTAAGAAGACTAGAAAATATAAATCCTTAGATAAGAATGACAAAGATTTGATATCAAATTTGAAGCTTGAATGTATAGTTCCTCTTAGAGATGATGACTCTATGATTGGCTTTATCATTCTATCTGAAAGAGAGAAGAAGTCTCATTATACATATAAAGAGGTAAGTTTTCTTGATTCTATTAACTCAATTGGCTCTATTGCAATTAAAAATTCTAAACTTTTTGAAAAAGTATATATAGAAGCTCGTACCGATGAATTAACCGGGCTTTTAAATCGCAAATATTTCTACAAGGTACTTACAGAGGAGTATGAAAAGAATCCATCTGCTCCGATTACTCTAATAATATTAAATGTCGATGACTTTAAGATGTATAATCAGATATATGGTACTAAAGAGGGAGATTTGGTACTTAAGAAGATTGCAGATACTATAAGTGATATTGTTAGTACTGACGGTTATGTAGCGAGATATAGTGGGAAAGAATTTGCAATTATATTACCCTATTATGATTCCTTTATGGCAAAGCAAATGGCTGATGATATGCGAAGCAAAATACTTGATATAAATAAAAGAGATAAGGATTATGCACTTAAAGTAATCACTGTCAGTATAGGAATCAGCTCCATACCCTATTCAGCGAATAGTATAAAGGAACTGATAGAAAATGCGGATATGGGCGTATATAATGTCAAACGTAATGGAAAGAATGCAGTTATGATATATACAGCAGGTACTCATAATATAGTGGGTACAAGAGATCCTATGAGCATGAGAAGTATCTATTCAGAATATGCACCCACAATATATGCATTAACTGCTGCCATTGATACAAAGGATCATTATACATTTAGCCATTCTCAGAATGTGGAATACTATTCTTCTGAATTGGCATATGCATATGGCTTGAATGAGGATTGCATAGAAATAATCCGTGAGGCTGCCTTGTTACATGACATAGGAAAGATAGGTATACCCGAGAATATATTAAATAAACCAGGAAAATTGACAGTTGAAGAGTATGAGATTATGAAAGGTCACGTGGAAAATGCGGTTGCAATTATTCGTCATCTCCCATCTCTTGATTATGTAATTCCGGCTGTTATAGGACATCATGAGAGATATGATGGTACTGGATATCCAAGGCGAATTGCAGGAGAGGATATTCCCTTATATGCAAGAATTTTATGTATCGCGGATGCTTTCGATGCAATTACATCAAAACGACCTTATAAAGAAGCTGTCACGGTTGAATCTGCCCTGCGAATACTAGAGGAGCAGTCAGGACTTCAATTTGATCCAGAGTTAGTAAAATTGTTTATTCGTAAGATTAATAACGGTACAATTAAAATATGTGATGATGAGTCAGATAGACAGCAAGCACGAACGCATTAACCAATCTATAAATACAAGCCATCAATTATAATTTATGATCCGAATTATTGACTTTATTGTGGTATATTGGTATAATTTGCTTGATTTATTAATTTAATAATATCATATAATAGGGGGTAATAATATTGGATAACAAGAGCGATGGAAAAGCAACGGCGTCATTGGTTTTAGGAATAGTAAGTTTAGTATTTATTTTCTTTGGAACTTTTGCATTTATTGGTATGATTTTAGCTATTATAGGACTTGTGTTTGGTATCTCTGCCAAGAAAGAAAATCCCGAAGATGGTAAAGCAAAAGCAGGTATAGTTCTATGTATTATTGGTCTTGCATTATGTACCATATCTCTACTTGCATGCGCTGCATGTTTTGCTTCACTAGCATTTTTACCTTTTTAGTATATAAAACTAATTTATTTAAAAGGGCTTTTGCATATTTTTGCATGAGCCTTTTCTTTTTAGGGGAGGTAAAATCCTCCGTTATATACTGCAAAATACTTATAGATCATCATGGAGGTTTTGTATGTTACCGACGATAACCGTATTTGGAAGGACTATAGCTATGTATGGACTCATGATAACCTTGGGAATTATTATGGGTGTCATGATTGCCATAATAAGACGTAGCAAATATAATATAAGCAAGGATGATGTTATTTTTTCTTCCTGCTATGGGGGAATAGGTCTAGTAGTAGGAGCTAAGCTATTATTTATTATTACTATAATTCCTACTATAATAGCAAATTGGAATTTCATAATGTCTGATATTAGCTTGTTAAATGAAGCTCTGTCTAAGGGGTTTGTATTTTATGGTGGGTTAATTGGTGCTGTAATTGGGTTTTACATATATAGTAGAATATATAAAATAGATTTTATGATGCTAATAGATCTTATGGCACCCTCTATACCAATTATTCACGGGATAGGTCGTATGGGATGTTTCTTTGCAGGCTGTTGCTATGGGATGCATTATGATGGACCTTTCCACTTGGTTTTTGAACATTCTACGGTTGCTCCCAATGGTATCCCCTTATTTCCAATACAAATAGTTGAATGTGTATTTAATATTATGGCAGGCATTTTGTTAATTTTTTATACCAGACGCCAGAGAAAACCTGGCAAAGCTATTGGCATATATATTATTTATTATTCAATAATGCGATTTCTATTAGAATTCCTAAGAGGCGATATTTCAAGAGGTATTGTACTTAATGTATCTACATCTCAATTAATTAGTATATTTTTACTACCAATTGGAATATATTTATTCTTAAAGCCTAAGAAATAAGCATATTTCTTGATATATTGTCGAAAAAGGGATATAATAAATACCAATAACAGATTGATATAATATTCTTCCCCACTAATAATCAATATATAAAAGATATTGAAGAGGTAGAAGATTGCAGGAATATCGAAATCATGTTAAAGGAAAGTCTTATTTATTAATATTAATAATTTCCTTTCTGTTGTTTTTTAGCAACATTTTTTCGTATGCTGCTAAAGCTGAAGAAAGTGATCAAATCAATGTATTAGTTCTAAATTCATATCACGATGGCTTCAACTGGACTCATGAGCAATCAAATGGAATTATAAGCGGACTTAAATCAAGTGGTGAAAATGTATCAATATTCGTTGAGTTTATGGATTGGAAAAATTTTAATTCAAAGGAAAATTGGAACTATCTATTTGAATATTATAAATATAAATACGATAGAAAGCAGTTTGATTTGATTATCACCACAGATGATATTGCACTTCGTTTTGCGCTTAATTATAGAAAAGAGATCTTTTCGGATGCTCCAATTGTGTTTAGTGGCGTAAACTCAGAAGGAATAAAGACATTAATAAAGGATCATAAGAATGTTACAGGTGTTGCAGAAGAGATTAATCCAATAGATACATTAAAGCTAGCAGTAGAAGTAAATCCCCAAATTGAAGAAATATATTTGTTATATGATAATTCCGAAAGCGGTATATCTACAGGACAGCTTATGAATGAAACAATTATGAGCTTCGATCCTGACATTAAAATAAATAATTGGAATAATCTATCATTTGATGAAATACAAAGAGAAATACAAGATTTGAATCAAAATAGTATTGTTTATATGACTACATATTCCAGTGATATAAACAATACTATATACGAAATAGATTATGTAATAAAAGAAGCGTGCTCATTAAGCAATGTTCCTGTGTATGGACTATATGATTATGCACTGGGAAATGGAATTATTGGGGGTAAAATGCTTAGTGGACGTCTTCAGGGCGAGAATGCTGCACGAATAGCAATTCGCATAATGTCTGGAGAAAATCCTAATGAAATCCCAATATTCTATACCAATACTACAAGAACTGCTTTTGATTACAATCAGTTAATACACTTTAACATTCCATTAAATAAGTTGCCTAAGGATAGTGAAATAATTAATAAACCGTTTTCGTTTTATCAAACATATAAATCATTGGTGTTAGGCGTGATAGTAATATTCGCACTGATCACAGTTTTTGTGTTTATCTTACTAGTCTATATTAAGAAATTAAGAAGGATGAAGAAGAATTTATACAATAAGAACGAAGAATTATCGCAGATACATGAAGAGATGGTAGCATCAGACATTGAACTGAGGAAACAGTATGATAAGATGGTGCTCATTAATGAAAAAATCAGAGTGAGTGATGATAAGCTGAAATATTTGGCTTATCATGATGCGTTAACAGGATTGCCCAATAAACTTTCATTATATGAGTATATGGATACTAATGCTTTGTTTTCTGCAGACCCAAAAGCTATATTTTTCATTGATATAGATAATTTTAAGTTTGTGAATGATACCTTGGGTCACAATTATGGCGACAAACTACTTATAAAAGTCAGCGAGAAATTAAAAGAAATAATTAAGGACGATGGAACCTTATACCGCTTAAGTGGAGATGAGTTCATAATTTTACTTGAACAAATTGATGATATAGGTATTGTTGAGAATTTTGCAGAAAGACTTATATATGTTTTTTCTAGGGAATATGATGATGTTAGTATTGATATTCGTGTAAGCTTTAGCATAGGGATTGCCATATATCCTATACATGGCGATAACCTAGAGGAACTTATAAAATATGCGGATATTGCCATGTATAATGCAAAAAAACAAGGTAAAAACAGATATGTAGTATATAACGAAGTCTTAAAGCAGACTTTCTTGGAACGGATTACTATTGAAAAACATTTGCCTAAAGCACTTGAAAATAATGAGTTTGAGTTATATTACCAACCACAGCTTAACATACAAAACAATAAAATCGTAGGTTTTGAAGCTCTACTTAGGTGGAATAGTCCTGAACTTGGGCAAGTACCTCCCAAAAAAGTAATTGAGGTAGCGGAGGAAACTCATTTAATAATTCCATTAGGAAAATGGATATTAAATAAGGCATGTGAATTCCTGAAAACCATAAAGGAAAGAGGGTTTGAAGGATTAAGGATGTCAATAAATATATCTATTATTCAGCTTTTGCAAGATTATTTTATTGACCAGGTTCTTTTGACATTAGCTGAAAATGATTTAGGGCCTGAGGATATTGAGCTAGAAATAACAGAGACAATTCTAATGGAGACCTTTGATGAAGTTAAAGAAAAATTACATCTTTTACGCCAGAAAAATATAAATATTGCCTTAGATGATTTTGGAA
>JAQVQL010000092.1 GCA_028701595.1 Herbinix sp. | reverse complement strand
TAATATCTCGCTCATAGGAATCTGCCATGGCTATTCCCTTAAGAGTATAGAAAGAGCCTTCCTTCAGCGTATCTAATATATCTTCGACTTCTATGGTTTTAGAATATATCTTAACCTTGATAGAATCAGTAAAGTCGGTAAGTACAAAGGTAATCAAGCTTTTCTCATTTCCTATTGGTCTGTTCTCAAGCTTTCTTACCTTACCGCGTATTACTACCTCACCTATTTCTCCAATAATATCGCTAATAGGGATTACGTTACCCTCAAAATTCTTACCATATACTACTGATGGATCCTTGGGTAATCTACGGAATTTACTCTTACTCTTTTCATATGTAGATTTCTTATTATTTGTTATATTGTTATTGGCATTACTTGGTACGTTGCCGCTTATGCTATTACTATTGCCATTACTTGGCCTGTTGCTGCTTACGTTATTATTACCATTGCTTGGCCCCTTGTTGCTTATATTATTATTGCTGTAACTCTTACCATTCATTTCATTGTTAGTATTATTGTTGTTAACAGCACCGTTAATAGCGGCTCCATTTACATAAGAACCATTTACAGCAGCACCTTTAGAGCCGTTCCCATTAGCAATATCACTATTACTTGTCCCATTATTCTCTTCTCCATTAGCCCTGCCATCGTAATAATCACTTGTTGGTGCCTCATATTCCTCTTCCTCATAGCTATCGTCCTCATCAGGTCGCAGGAATGCAGGAAGCCTGAGGTTTTTCCTCTCTTTAGGCTTTGTATACTCGCATTTTACAAATATCTCATAGCCAAATCTATCCGCAAATAACTTGATCAGATAATCCCTTAGCTTATCAAACTTATCCTCAGCCACACAATTTTCCTTAGACTTAATGATAATCGTATTTCCCTTCACCTTAGTATCCGCCTGAGTCAGCAGATAATATGTAACTACGCTTATATCCTTCAGCTCTTCGAGTATGCTGTTACGATATACCGAAAATAGATTCTCCAATTCATATTTCTCGGCAAGCTCGAAATAAGGAGCAATAAATGCTTTGTTTCCTGTATGTGAAAAGAGCTGCCGATTAAGCAGTTCTTCCATCCTTCTTATATTATCCCTGTAAATTAACACCTTACTTTTAATATGTACTGTAAGTGTGTTATTTTGCTTGGACGCAACAACCCTTACAACCTCAGTTTCCTTGTAAAGGTTTCTTAATTCACTATCACAGGTCAATTGCTCAAATGCTTCAAAAAATAACATGTAGTGTTCTCCCATCCTATTTTTTCAGTAGTACTTAATATCCCTCAACTAAACGCAAATGTGTCAAAGCTTATTTTTCATTATGCTCCCAATTAATCAGCTCCTGTCTCAGCGCATCAAGAAGCTCATCCTCAGGAAATCTGCGGACAATCTCGCCCTTCTTTATCAGCATGCCTACACCATTGCCACCGGCTATACCGATATCGGCTTCTCTAGCTTCTCCAGGACCATTTACTACACAGCCCATAACTGCAACCTTTATATCAAGATCAAATTCCTCGGTCATTTCCTCTACTTCTTTAGCAAGCTTAATAAGATTAATCTGGGTTCGTCCACAGGTAGGACAGGACACTACATCAATTCCCCCTGTTCGATATCCCAAGGTCTTTAATATAAGCTTTGCAGATTTAATCTCCTCTACAACATCACCAGTCAAGGATACCCGAATTGTATCGCCAATACCCTGATATAGAATTATGCCAAGCCCAACCGAGGATTTAATATTCCCTGCATTTATAGTACCTGCCTCAGTTATGCCCACATGTAACGGATAAAGAGATTCCTTTGCTATCAGCTCGTGTGCCTTAATACACATCATAACATTAGATGATTTTATGCTAATTACAAGGTTATCATAACCCATATCCTCAATTCTTCTTACATTATTAAGAGCGCTTTCTACCAACCCTTCGGCAGTTACATGACCATACTTGGCTATAATATCCTTCTCAAGCGAGCCACTGTTCACACCGACACGAATCGGAATGTTTCTTTCCCTTGCAGCATTTATAACAGCCCTCAGCTTCTCATCATTACCTATATTACCAGGATTGATTCGAATCTTATCTGCTCCGTTCTCCAGGGCAGCAATCGCAAGTCTATAATCAAAATGAATATCAGCCACCAAGGGTATGCTTATCTGCTTCTTTATTTCCTTGAGCGCCTCTGCCGCCTCAATACTCGGAACAGCACAACGTATAATATCGCAGCCCGCCTTCTCAAGCCTCAGAATCTGTGCAACGGTCTTATCTATATCCTCAGTCTTAGTATTAGTCATAGACTGAATAAGAATCTGATTACCACCCCCGATAACTCTATTACCTATCCTGACTTCCTTCGTATTATCTCTATACATATACAACCTCTCTTTTTGGTACCTGGTACCGACTGATTTCGACACGATTTGGTAGCTGGTACCAATTTAGAACAACTTTCGTATATCGTTATACAGCACCACGACCATTAATATCATCAGAAGAGCAAAACCAACGAAATGCACTATTGCTTCTTTTTCCTTTGGTACTGGCTTTTTTCTTATGGCTTCAAGTATTATGAATACGAGTCTTCCTCCATCTAAAGCAGGGATGGGAAGTAGGTTCATAACGCCTAGGTTAGCACTTAGAAGTGTTGCAAAGCTAGCAAGACTTAGAAAAACAATTCCCACTCCTTCACTTTCTGTTTGGTCCACAATGTTTCCAACGACAGACACTATTCCAACCGGGCCGCTAACTTCTTCTATTCCTGCTTTACCAGATATTAGATATTTCAGGCTTTGTATGGTGTAGCTTATATTGTATTTCACCTCGAAGATGCTGTTTTTAATGGTTTCAATGGGTGATACTTTTTCCCTGTATACATTATAAAACAGACCCAAATCATAATTATTTTCATCCTTAACTAATCTTGGTTTAATTCTGATGGTGTTCTCTTCATTACCATGGCGATATGTTATCTCAATTTCTTTCTCAGTTGGAGGATTAGCGTCAAAATAATCCGCCATATCCTGTCCTGTTCCAATAGGCGTGCCGTCTATCTTTGTTACTACATCTCCAATCACTATCCCTGCCTCATAAAATGGGAAGCCCTCTTCAAGTCCCTGTAGTTCTGCCTCGGATGTATTAGCAGTATATCCGATTCCTAATTTATAGTATTCTGGAACTGACTTAGGATATATAGTTGTCTTATAATTTTTATTATCTCTTTCATAGGTTATATCTATAGGAGCTTCTGTTATGGGATTAAAGAAAAAGTGTAAATCGATTTCCTTACCAAAATGTATACTTTTCCCATCAATACTCTTAATTCTGTCTCCCTCTCTAATTTCTGCTTCATATAAAGAAGAACCTTCCTTCGCATCTATGACATCGGGGTAATCTACTCCAACTGCACCTATCACAACGACTGCCAATATAAATGCAAGTACAAAATTAAAGAAAGCACCGGCAAATATAACAGAAAATCTCGCCCATACCCCCTTCTTGTGAAATGCTCCGTCATCATCTATATCCTCATCCTCACCAAGCATCATACAGGATCCACCGAATGGTAGCATTTTAAGAGAATACCTGGTACCGTTTTTTGTAAAACTGGCAAGCCTAGGCCCCATCCCAAGGGAGAATTCTGTTACTGTAATACCATTCTTCTTGGCAAGAAGAAAATGTCCTAATTCATGAATAAATACTATAATTCCCAAAAGCAATATAGCTATTAATAATTTCATATGCATTATCCTTTCAATATATCCGGTATATAGACTTATTTGCCGGATTTTATGACTCCTTCTATAAAATCATATGTCATTTGTTCGGTGTTAAGAATTTCATTTAGAGAAGGGGACTTAATTATTCTATGATTATCCATAGCCTGTTCAATAAGCTTAGGAATGTCCATAAATCCTATCTTCTCTTCTAAAAATCTTGCAACAGCCCATTCATTTGCCGCATTAAATACCGTAGGCATACTTCCACCAAGCTTTCCGGCCTTTATTCCAAGCCTTAGGCCATAAAATGTATCCATATCAGGCTCTTCGAATGCTAGCTGTCCTATCTTTATAAAATCTACCCTTTCTCCCAGCTTCATATTCTTCCTATCGGGATAAAATAGTGCATATTGAATAGGAAGTCTCATATCTGGAAGTCCAAGCTGTGCTATTACACTGCCATCCACATATTCTACCATTGAGTGAACAATGCTCTGTGGATGCACCAGAACCTGTATCTGTTCTATATCTAAATCAAAAAGCCAAACTGCCTCCATAACCTCCAAGGCCTTATTAATCATGGTCGCGGAGTCTATGGTTATCTTTGGTCCCATTCTCCAGTTAGGATGCTTCAATGCATCCGCAGCAGTAACAGCTTCGAGAGACGCTCTTTTTAATCCTCTAAATGGTCCTCCAGATGCTGTCAAGAGGATTTTGTGCACATTTTGCTTACTCTCACCATTAAGGGATTGAAATATTGCAGAATGCTCACTATCTACTGGTAGTAATGCTACCTTCTTTTCCTTACTTAAGGGCATTATAATATGCCCCGCCGTTACTAAGGTCTCCTTATTGGCAAGGGCTATGTTCTTTCCTGCCTTAATCGCTTCTATTGTCGGCAGTATACCAATCATACCAACCAAAGCAGCCACAACAGTATCTGTAGACTCTTCGGTTGCACAGGCTATTATCCCATCCATTCCGGTCTCGACGCGAACAGATAGGTCTTTTATATTATTTTTTAGGAGCTTTGCCTTATCTTTATCATAGACACAGACAAGCCTCGGCATAAACTCTCTTATCTGCTTTTCCAAAAGCTCTATATTGGAATGAGCAACAAGAGCTGTTATATTTATATCATTTGCCTGTTCCCGTGCAATCTCAAGAGTCTGCACTCCTATAGAGCCCGTAGAACCCAGTATAGCAATATTTTTCATTATGTCCTCCAGGTAACCGTCGTTAAACTATCCTATCATGACTTTATGTTCATTTTGTGATATATTTCTAAAAAAATACAGCCAAATAATATACTATGGGTGCCGTAAATATTATACTATCAAACCGGTCCAAAATTCCACCATGACCCGGTATCAATTTTCCATAATCCTTAATGTCATAATTCCTCTTTATTGCCGATGCAGCCATGTCACCAATCTGTGAAATTACGCTGGCAGAGGCACCAATTATGGCAAATAATATACGAGGATTTTCTAATCCTACAATTTTGTTTCCTAAGAATAAAGCATACAGATAGCCTAACAGAGCTGCACCGATTACTCCTCCTATACACCCTTCTACAGATTTTTTAGGACTAAGCTTCGGTGCTATTTTATGCTTTCCAAATAGCATTCCCACTGCATAGGCACAGGTATCCGAGCCCCAAGCGCCAATAAATATAAGCCATATAAGTATGGCTCCGTCCTCAAGAATCGCTACTCTATATATAAAGGACAGCATTATACTTACATAGAATAAACCAAAAAACACTGTCATAACCTGTTCGATACGATAGACTGGATAGGTGATAACATATATAACCATTAACAGTAATAAGAAAATAATAAATTGCAGTAGCAGGTATCGGTCAAGCTTAAAATACGTCAGCACATAATAGCTTATTGCCGCAATATAACCTACTATTCCAAGTAGTGCCTTTTCTACCTTCATAATCTTATACAACTCTGTCATACCTACCAATGAAATGACAAGTACAGCGCCAAAAAGCACATTGTCTCCTAGTAGAATAGCCGTTATTGCAACTGCTAATAGGATTATACCGCTGATTAATCTTGTCTTAAACATAATCTACCTCCGCATGGGTTTGTTAAGAAATAGCACCGAATTTTCTATTTCTTTCAGAATAAAATTTGACTGCCTTCAATAATTCTTCTTTATTAAAATCAGGCCACAAAACATCGGTAAAATAAAATTCTGTATAAGCCAATTGCCATAATAAGAAATTTGAAAGCCTTTGCTCACCACTGGTTCGTATCAACAAATCAGGGTCTGGAATATTATTTGTATCAAGATACTGTGAAAATATCTCTTCATCTATACTATCAACTGCAAGCCTATCTTCTTTTAAATCTTTTGATAGAGTCTTAACTGCACGAGTTATCTCATCCCTGCCGCCATAATTAATAGCCACCTGAAAATTCAATCCGGTATTACTCTCGGAAGCTTCCTCAAGGGCTTTTATCTTGGTTTGTATGTCATCCGAAAGACCCGATCTATCTCCGAGTATTCTAACACGCATATTGTTCTTCTTACTGGTCTTTATGCTGGTGTCAAGATATTTATTCAATAGATTCATCAATGCATCCACTTCGTCCTTAGGCCTAGTCCAATTCTCGGTGGAAAATGCATAAACTGTAAGATACCTGATTCCTATATTATATGCTTCCTCACAGATTTTTTCAACAACCTTACTTCCCTGTGAGTGTCCGTAGTTTCTAGGCATCATTCTTTTTTTTGCCCATCTTCCATTTCCATCAAGGATAATGGCAACATGACTCGGTATGTTGTTTATCATGTTTTCAATCATATTCTCACTCATATTTACACCTATCTGATATTAAACAAGGAGTACCGCGCTTCGCAAGCCACTCTTATGTTAATAAAGGAGTGTCCCAAAAGGGCAATATGTAATACTCTTGTGGACACCCCAATCTACATCATTTACATTTTATTATATCTATACTGTAAGAATCTCTTTTGACTTATCTTCCATCTCAGCATCTATCTCTGCTACGTAGGCATCTGTCAATTCCTGACACTCATTTTCAAGTAGCTTCAACTCATCCTCAGATATTTCACTTGCTTTTTCCATCTTCTTGAAGGAATCATTGGCGTCTCTTCGTATATTTCTTATTGCCACCTTAGCATTTTCGGATCGTTTCTTAACATCCTTTACAAGCTCTTTTCTTCTATCCTCAGTAAGCTCTGGGAATATCAGACGAATAACTCTACCATCATTGCTGGGAGTCAAACCAATATCAGAAACCATGATTGCCCTTTCAATTTCTTTTATCATTTTACTCTCCCAAGGCTGAATCTGGATTATTCTTGCTTCGGGAACAGAAATATTAGCAACTGACTGCAAAGGAGATAGCTGTCCATAATAATCCACCCTTAGCTTATCTAAAAGATGAGGGTTCGCCCTACCGGCTCGTATTGTTGCATACTCTTCTTTCAGATTATCAATTGATTTTCTCATTCTCTCGTTATATTCATCCAGTCTTGCATCCATTACTTTTTCCCTCCTATATTCACTCTTACATTATAAATTAGTGTCTATACTATCATAATTGTTCCATTAGACTTGCCGGAAGCAGCATTAATAATACTGTTTTCTTCAGACAAACCAAATAGTAACATAGGCATCTTGTTATCGATACTTAGGCAAGCAGCCGTCAAATCGACAACTCCTAGCTTCTTATCAAGCACCTCTTGTATTGTTATCTCATTATATTTTATTGCTTGAGGATTAGTCTTTGGATCACAGTCATAGACTCCATCAACTGCTCTTGCCATTAGAATAATATCACAATCAAGCTCAACTGCCCTAAGAACTGTAGCCGTGTCAGTGGAGAAGAAGGGGTGTCCCGTTCCTCCTGCTAAGAATGCCACGCCTCCACGATTCATAAGCTCGGTAGCTTCATCCTTGGAAAATAGCCGAGTCATGCTGCCACATGAAAATGGAGTAAAAATCTTCGTATCGATTCCCACATAGCGAAAAATCTCTGACACATAAATGCAATTCATAACAGTGGCCAGCATACCAATCTGGTCTGCCTTGGTTCTGTCAATCGTTTCACTACTTCTGCCTCTCCAAAAATTGCCTCCACCTATAACGATGCCTACTTGTGTGCCATTGTCTACAAGCGCTTTTACCTGCATTGCAGCCTTAATACAAGTAGCCTCATCAAAACCGGTTTTTTGTTCTCCTGCCAATGCTTCACCTGATAGCTTTAATAAAACACGGTTATATTTTTTCATATTATTATGCCTCCATATTCTTCCTCTTATCAAATATGTAAAATGCTTGATAGGAGTTTTTATACCGTTAATAATCTATCACAATAAAACGGATTTAGCAAGTTCTGTTAGGCATAAAATACTTTTATTCAAATACATTCTCAAGGTCAACATCGGAGTAGCTTAAGGAACAGAAGCCTTCAACTACTGCACCATTATTAATCTGAACAGATTTTGCCTTGATATTTCCTTTGATTATAGCTGTGGAATCGATTACAATTGGTCCGTTAACATCAATTTCACCCTTAACAGCACCAGCTATAACACCTGATGTAGCCACGATATCACCCACAACAACGGTACCAAGTCCTACCTTTACACTACCTTCACTGTTAATGGAGCCTTCAAGACGCTCTGTATTGATATAAACCTCTGCGGCAGTGGAATTGCCAACGATCTTTCCGGTAATAGAAAGTTTTCCAAGACACTCTATGTCACCAGTGATGCTACCCATAATGTCTAGAGAGCCATCAGAGGATATACTTCCATTGATGGTGGTGCCCTTACTAATTACAGTTACATCATCATCATTTGCTACAGAAGCTGCGCGAACCTTCTTTTCGGTTATCTTTTTCTCTTCTGTTTGCTCATCCTCGGCATTCAGTGCATCAAGTAATTCTAAATCAACATTTTCATAAAACTCGTCAACATTTGCGTCAACATTTTCATCAACATTTGTCTCTAAATTCTCATCCACATTTAAATCCACCTTTTTAGCCATATCCTCGAT
>JAQVQL010000091.1 GCA_028701595.1 Herbinix sp. | reverse complement strand
TGGGATTGGCCTTATTCTGACCTGCGATATCAGGAGCAGACCCATGGCTGGGTTCATATAGGCCAAGCTTGGTTTCACCTAGGCTTGCACTGGCCAGCATTCCTATGGAGCCTGTAACCATACTGGCTTCATCGGAAAGTATATCACCAAACATATTCTCGGTTAGAATTACATCAAATTGAGTGGGATCCTTTACAAGCTGCATGGCACAATTGTCAACCAGCATGTTGGTAAGCTCCACATCGGGATATTCCTCTGCAACTTCTTTTGTTACCTGTCTCCATAACCTGGAGGAATCCAGAACATTGGCTTTATCTACACTACAGACCTTTTTTCTTCTCTTTCTTGCAATATCAAATGCCTGTCTAGCTATTCTGGCTATTTCCTTCTCATTGTAGACCAAGGTATCGGTTGCAGTTCTTATTCCATCTACTTTCTCGGTCCATCTATCTCCAAAGTATAAGCCCCCTGTCAATTCTCTCATAACCACAAAATCAAAGCCATCCCCAATAATATCTTCCCTTAGTGGACAAGCACTCTTTAATTCATTAAATAGGATTGCAGGTCTGATATTAGCAAAAAGCTTAAGCCCTTTTCGAATGGCTAGAAGTCCTGCTTCCGGTCTTAAATTAGGAGCTATGTCGTACCAAGCGGATTTACCTACATCTCCTCCCACAGCGCCCAAAAGAACAGAGTCACTATTCTTTGCCACAAGTAGTGCTTCCTCAGTGAGTGGCACCCCGGTAGCATCAATTGATACTCCACCCATGAGTACCTCGGTATAGCTGAGGCTATGACCGTATTTTGCTCCTATTGCATCCAGCACCTTTCTTGCTTCTCTAATAATCTCCGGTCCGATACCGTCGCCGGGTATAACTGCAATATTGAAATCCATGAAAGATATCCTCCTATATATACATTTTTCTGTTGCTATTCTATCATATAAACTGATATAATAGAAATACATATTACGAATGTCTATTATAACATAAAGTTATACCACTTTGAGCTATTAAAGAGAGGGTCACTATGAACAATTTATCCTTATATCATGTATTTAACGCTGTGGCAGAGACGGGGAACATCTCTCAGGCCGCCAGACTTCTATATGTGAGCCAGCCAGCTGTCAGTAAATCGATTACTAGCCTTGAGGAAAGTATGAACCTTACCTTGTTTATAAGAAATTCCCGGGGAGTCAAGCTTACAGAGGAGGGACAGCTTCTTTATCAATATACCAAGGAGGCCTTTGATATACTTAATCAGGGGGAAGAGCGTCTTATTCGCATGAAGGAGCTTGGAGTTGGGCACCTTAGAATAGGTGTAAGCTCTACTCTGTGCAAATATGTCCTTCTTCCATATCTTAACCGTTTCCTAAAGGCTTATCCTCATATCAAGATTACCATAGAAAGTCAGTCCACTCTTCATACCTTAAAGCAACTTGATAATAATACCCTGGACATAGGTCTGGTCGCCAGACCCTCTAGCCAAAAAACACACGTATTTTTACCTCTTTATGAAATTGAGGATATCTTCGTGGCAACCGGTGACTATCTTGATAATCTTCGTCTAAGAGAAAGGGATAAGGATATTTTCGAATCAGCCAATATAATGCTTCTTGATGAAGAAAATATGTCCCGAATGTATGTTGAGGAATATTTTAATAAGAATAACATTCATCCACAGCAAGTTCTGGAGATCAGTAGCATGGATCTTCTAATTGAATTTGCTAAAACTGGTCTAGGAGTTGGCTGTGTGATTAAGGAATTTGTTACCGATGAGCTAAAAGACGGTAGGCTTAGAAGGATTCCTCTAAGAAAACCGATTAATAAAAGAGAGATAGGCTTTTGCTATAATAAAGCTGCCTACCTCTCAGATTCTATGATTAAGCTCATTGAATTTCTAAGAAATAAATAATACTAGTTTGCTGATGATGTCTGTGTAGGAGGAGATACATAAGGTGGAACGGTATCTACCAAAAATTCAGCGCTTACGTAATTTATCTCATCCTTGAAAATTATCTTAGCCCAGTCACCATCTATAGAGATGACCTCAATTGGCTCAGTATGAACAAGAAATCCGACTACATTTTCCCCTGTGTTTGGTTCCGATCTTACATTTAGTATAGTTCCATATGAGTTAAGCTTAACGTATTTTATAGTAGTCTCCCCTACATACACGGGCTCCTCTTCTACTTCACTAGGGGTATCAATCGGATCCTCGAAATCAAATACAGGTTCATCCGGTATAACTATATCGTTATCTTCTGTAAATACAGGCGGCTGTGTGGGAATGAAATTAGTCTCTTTATCATTTCCCTTACAGGCTACAAAAAGCAGCATTACACCTGTAACCATTATGAACAATATCTTTTTCTTCATTTATATCACTCCAACCATACTAGACTACAAAACTTGGTGCCAGGTACCGTACCTGGTACCGTTATTATCATAGCATAATTGTCCCAAAGTTCCAACTGTAAATTTTGAAAATCTTAATTGGTACCTGGTACCGACAGGAACCGACATAAATATACATTTACAGGTTTTCGTTTCTTATTCCATCCAGTATGTTTTCTCTTCTTATTTTGCTCATAGAATACATCATACTGATAAATACCACAAGAAATACACTGAGTATACTGATGATAATACTTCCAGTCGGCAGATAGAATTCCATATCCACTCCATTTTCTATGGATTTATATATAAGATAAGTAACTCCCAACGAAGCAGGAAGACCATATAGTAATGCCTTAAGACCGTAGAATATACATTCATAGTTAAGCATTTTATTAAAGCTTTTACTTGTCATACCTACAGATTTTAGCATAGCGAACTCTCGTCTTCTTAGATTCACATTCGTTGATATTGTATTGAATACATTTGCTATGGTAATCAAGGATATTAGTACAATAAATCCATATGCAAATACCGTTATGATTGTAATGATGTTACGACTGCTTTGAATTTGCTCTGCAATATTTTGTACATTTAGGGGCGTCCCTGCCGCAAGAAGCACATCATTGGCTTTCTTGATAGTCTCCATTGGGTTTTTTGCTGAAAAGAACATAATCTCTGTATTCCATCGATTTTCAAGTTCCGAAAAGCTTGTAGCTAGCTGCGTCTCGTCTATAATTAATATTAATGAATTCTGATAGGAGTAATCGCTAACTCCGAAAGGAGCCTTATCAGCATATGCTGCGATATCAACATCAATTGTCCTGTTCTCACCTTTATCATCTAAGTACTCTATTACAAGGGAATCGAGAGATGTATCCTTAATTAACTTCGTGTTATTAAATCTGTTTTCTGTGCCATTATAATAATGTTGATTGTTTATAACTATAGCTGATTTCTTATCATCTGCTAATATCTGACTCTCATCAATTCCTATTTCATCTATATACTCCAAAAATGTATCATGGTCTACACTAAAGATACTTAATTCTACACTAAGCCCTTCTTCATCAGTCATATCACCAAGCTGTTCCATTTTCTGATAGGGGTCATAATCGATATACTCTTTGGCAATCCTTGTGTATTCATTTATCATTTTGATTATTGAACCCTGTTTGACATCGTCTAGTTCCAGAATATCCTTATACACTTCTCTGTCTATATCTTCTGCTTCTTCTATACTATCTTTGTAGGTACTAAATAAGAAGTCGTAATCTGTGTCTTCATAAACGTTGCTAACACTATCCTTAAGATACATACCGAATGCAGAGGCAGATACGAACAATACTACGCTGATAAAAAGTGATAATACTGTACTTCGGTAGCGACGTCGATTTCTTTTTAAATTCTTTAGGGCTATATCCCCCTCTAATCCAAATAGTTTTCTAGTAATCCTTGATGTCTTCACCCTTTTTGATGTCAGCTTAATATCGGTCGTCTGGCGAATCGCATCCATAGCTGAAATTCTCTTGCTGCGTCTAGCTGGTATGGAAGCAGATATAAGAATTGTAATTAATGCTAGCAATACCGCACTTAAAATTGCCGGTATAGTTACTGACAACGATAAAATAATCTCATAATCTGTTGGTAGGAATGAAGTCAGTTGGCTTCTCAAGAGATATAGGGTGGTACCAATCCCGGCAATACCTGCCAACAATCCAAATGGAATACCGATTGCAGCAATTACTAAGGATTCAAAGAATACCGCATTCCTTCTCTGTATAGCTGTTGCCCCTGTGGAGGATAGGAGGCCAAATTGCTTGACCCTCTCACTTAAGGAGATTGAGAATGAATTGTATATAAGCGAAATTGAACCCATCATAATAAGTGCAATTAATATTGCTCCTAAGCTATAAAGCACCCTATTAAAGCTGTTATTACTACTAATCCCCATATACCTTAGTAATTCGTTATTATAATCATAGCTTTCTATCTCTAGTTCTTTGGCAAGATTCTTAACTAAGCCTAAGACCTTACTAGGTTTTGTTGTTTTCACATATGCGTGAAAGCTCATACTATCCATATCATCTTTATTCATCTTAGTAATCAATGTATATCCCGGATTCATGTAGCTCTCGAACTCAGTATCAAGTCGTTTGCTGATACCCACAACAGTATATGTTCTGCTTTCCTTAATATCTAGGGACTCGATAATTTCTTCATTTTCCCCAATAAAATATTCTTTTTTATCAGTCACGATTGTTCCATCATTCAGCACCCTGTCACCGATATCTAAGATAAGCTTATCACCAAGTTCATATTTCACTCCACCATTGGTATAGATATGCTCCGAAACTAATACTTCAGCATTGTTTTGTGGCAATCTTCCATTGATCAGCTTAATAGGCAGAGTGTCAAAGGCGTTTTCATCAATTTCTAACACACGTAGATACGGCTTGCTATTATTAATAGCACCCTCAAACATTGAATAGCCAGCCAAATGGGTTAAGGCAACCTCATCTAATTGATCATTTTCCTTAAGAGAGCTGTAGTCTTCCATATCTATATCATAGAAAGCACCATGCCAGTCACCCTTATCGGCAATTGTGTATTCTAAAACATAGTTCTGGAGACTGGATATAAATGTTGTAACTGCTGTAAGCATTGACGTAGATAGAATCACTCCAATTATTGTTACAATGGTACGGGTTTTATTCTTTAACAGGCCTTTTAAAGTAACCTTGTTCATGATATTCATTACCTAATCACCTCATCCTTAGCAATTTTGCCATCCTCAATGCTGATGATTCTGTTGGCTTGTAGTGCTATATTTTCGTCATGAGTAATGATAATTAGGGTCTGATTATACTTCTGGTTATATAGCTTTAGTAGACTGATTATCTCTTCGCTATTCTTACTATCTAGATTACCGGTAGGCTCATCGGCTAATACTATTGCAGGATTATTTACTAGGGCACGACCAATCGATACTCTTTGCTGTTGTCCTCCCGATAGCTGATTAGGTAGATGCTCTGTTCTATCCCCAACACCTAAGGTGGTTATCAGCTCCTCTAGCTCCTCCTTTTTTATATTCCTATCATCTAGCAGTAAAGGTAATGTGATATTCTCCTCAACATTTAGTACTGGTATCAGGTTATAGAATTGATAAATAAGGCCGATCTGTCTTCGCCTAAATATCGCCAGCTTAGACTCATTTAGCTTATAAATATCTGTTCCATCGATGTATACCTTACCCGATGTAGGCGTATCCACGCCTCCTAGCATGTGAAGTAACGTGGATTTACCGGAGCCGGATGGTCCAATTATCGCGATAAACTCCCCTTTTTCTACTGTAAATGATACATGATCCAGTGCCGTAACAGCTGTATCACCTTTGCCATATATCTTTGTAAGATTCTCTACTCTTAATATCTCCATATTTTATTTCATCCCTTCCTTATTACTAATCTGCTAGATCCAGCGTATTAGTTCATTTACGAGTATACAATATGGAGGTGACATCTAGGTGACTATTAGTATTACAAAATTGTCACCTTTGTTACTATATAACCGACTTATATAGCCTAATAACAAAGCTACTTCCCTTCCCAAATTCACTCTTAACCTGTATATCACCCTGTTGTTTCTTGATAATACTATATGACATAGCCAGTCCAATTCCCACGCTATCCGATGAGGCATTCTGGCCTCTATAGAAGCGGGTAAATATATGAGGTAGGTCCTTTTTTCGAATACCTGTCCCATTATCCGATATTATTATTTCAGAGTACAAAGCATTATCTTTCACAGATAGGCTAATATGACCGCCCTCTGGCGTATGTTCTATGCAGTTTTTCAATATATTTATAAGTGCCTCCCTAGTCCACATTTCATCACACACTATCTCAAGATTATTGACTTCTCTCGCATAGGTAATATGTTTTATCTCCATAGGAATAAGAAAGGGTTGAAGGACACTTTCTATCAACCGTGTTGCCGAAATGACATCCTTTTTCATCTTGACTACACCTGCATCAAGCTTGGACATTTTAAGAAGTGATGCCACAAGCCAATCGATTCGCTCTAATTGAGAATTTACTAAGTTAGTAAATTCATAGCGCTTATCAGCTGGCAGCTTCTCATCTTGAAGTAAATCCACCATCATCATCATGGAGGTTAGAGGTGTCTTTAGCTGATGGGATATCTCTGCCATTTGATTAGATAAAAGAACCTTGTCATACTGCAAGAGTTCATTATATTCTATAAGCATAAGAGTCATCTTGTAAATCTCATTTTTTAGGATGCTTAGCTCCCCTTCTGTATTATCGCGAATATCCATTGAATAATCACCAGATGATACACGTCTTAAATATTCGGACAGGTTCTTAATGTTTTTATAGCGTCTTAAGGTAAACACTTGAAAAACAAAGCATAACAAAAGGACCGTAATCATTACCATGAGCCCGGCCCATATGTTTAGCAAAAAGCTTATTATGGTCATAACTACAGCTATTACAAGAATTACTAAGCTATATTGTTTTGCTTCTTTGTTCCTAAGATGCTGCATCTATTTACTCCCAATGCTTGATACCCTAAAGCCTATATTTTATATCCAAGTCCTCGTTCTGTCTTAATAATGGTTGGGTTCTGAGGATCATCCTCAATCTTTTCTCGCAGGCGTTTGATATAGACTGTCAGGGTATTATCATTGACAAATTCACCCGACACATCCCATATACTTTCTAAGAGCTGATTTCTAGTTATAATCTTTCCCTCATTATTTATCAGAGTAAGAAAGAGTCTATATTCTAAGGCTGTTAAAAACAAATCTTCGCCCTTCCTTCTGACCTTACCCTCTGCGGTATTAACCTCTACATTGCCATAGTGTAAAATCTGATTCTCACTAGGCTTCTTTTCGGTCCTACGAAGCACACTTCGGATTCTGGATTGTAGCTCCCTAATGCGAAAGGGCTTAGTGATATAATCATCTCCGCCAATATCAAGTCCCATGACCACACTTCCTTCATCATCTCGCGCAGTCAAGAATATTACAGGAACATCTTTTCTCTCTTTTAATAGCTTGCATAGCTCAAACCCATTACCATCGGGCAAAGAGATATCTAGAAGTGCTATATCAAAATCATCATTCATAATCACATTCTTAGCAGTGGTCACATCATTACAGACGATCACTTCATAATTCTCTTGACTCAATGAATATTCCAGACCCAAAGCTATTGCCTCATCATCTTCAACTAACAAAAGTCTTTTCATATAAATCACCTTCTAGTAGCTTTTCCACTATTCTACCACATATGTTTACCATATACTAACATTAATGAATTGTTATGAAAGAAACTGATATTGGGACAGATAAAGCTGGTAATATTGGCCTTTCTTCTGTATGAGCTCATCGTGGGTTCCCATCTCGATGATACTGCCTTCATCCACATATAGGATGCAGGTGGCATTCTTTATGGTCGATAGGCGATGGGCAATTATAAAGGATGTCCTATCCTTGAGAAGCTTCTTTAGACCCTCTTGAAGCAGTATTTCTGTCTCAGTGTCTATACTTGAGGTAGCCTCATCTAGAATCAATATCTTGGGATCTGCAAGTAAGGCTCGGGCAAAGCTGATAAGCTGCCTTTGCCCGACAGATAACCTAGTTCCCCGTTCATTTACCTCAGTATTATAGCCATTTTCCAGCTCAATAATAAAATCATGGGCGCGAACAGTCTTGGCTGCTTCTATTACCTTCTCATCCTCAGCTGTCATATTACCATAGCGGATATTGTCTATTATAGTTCCAGAGAAGGTGAAGCTATCCTGTAGCATGACACCCATCTGCTTTCTAAGAGACTTAATCTTAACATCACTGATATCAATGCCATCGATAGTAATGAGTCCCGAATCGAGGTTGTAGAATCGACTTAATAAATTGATAATCGTTGTCTTACCAGCACCCGTGGGTCCTACTATTGCTATTGTATCTCCGGGTTTTACCTTAAAGCTTATATTATTTAAGATAGGAATACCATCTTCATAGCTAAAGGATACATCCTTAAATTCAATCGCACCGATAATCGGGGGCATATCATAGGCATCCTCTTTATCCTTAACCAGTACCGGCTCATCTATGGTCTCAAAGATTCTCTCCATATAGGATATAGCCGTAAGTAGAGAATTATAAAAGCCTGCAAGAGTATTTACCGGCTGCCAGAACCTCCCTATATAGCTAGACATAGCTACCAATACGCCTACAGTTATTCCAGCAATTCCTTTGTTAAGCCATGCAATTCCTACGACATATACCGCCACCGTGGTCCATGTAGAGATATTATTGATAGCAGGCCACAGCATAAAGTTTAGTGTTA
>JAQVQL010000090.1 GCA_028701595.1 Herbinix sp. | reverse complement strand
CGGGTCTTTGACAGTTGAATAAAGAAAAAACCTCTGAAAGCCTTGATATGGCTTTATTTTTATGTCAAATTTTACACTTTGGTATTGCACAATGTTGCACAATGTGTTATAATAAGGATATTAGGGAGGTGTTTCAAAATGAGACTTCAAGTTATCAAATCTAAAAATGCTGCATCTTTATATATTGTTAAGTCTATATATGAGAACGGTAAACGTTCTTCAAAAGTTGTAGAAAAACTTGGTACATATGAAGAATTATCTAAAATACACGAAGATCCTATTGCTTGGGGTAAGGCCTATGCCAAAAAGCTTACAGAAGCTGAAAGAGAATCATATCGAAAAGTAATAATTAAACGAACTCAATCTAAGCTGATCGAAAAAGATATTCAAACTTCATTCAATGGAGGTTATCTGTTTTTACAGCAGCTCTATCATCAATTAGGATTACACAAGATTTGCAAAGAAATCTCCAACAACTATAAGTTTACATTTAACCTTGACTCTATTCTTTCTAGGTTGATTTACGGAAGAATTCTTTTCCCATCTTCAAAACTTAATACTTACCATGAATCAAAAAACTTGCTAGAGCAGCCCAACTTTGAGATACAGCATGTATACAGAGCCCTAGAGGTGATTGCCAAAGAAACAGACTTTATACAATCAGAGCTCTATAAAAATAGCTTATCTGTTTCCAAAAGAAATGATCGTATTCTTTACTATGACTGTACCAACTACTTCTTTGAAATTGAGCAGGAAGACGGTATTAAGCAATACGGTTTTGGTAAGGATCATAAGCCTAATCCGATTGTTGAAATGGGGTTGTTTATGGATGGAGATGGCATTCCTCTTGCTTTTAGCATCCATAGTGGAAATACAAACGAACAGACTACACTCAAACCACTGGAAGAAAAGGTTTTAAAAGACTTTGAACTATCAAAGTTTATTGTCTGTACAGACGCCGGATTATCTTCACTTGAAAACCGAAAATTCAATGACAAAAAAGATAGAGCCTTTATTACAACTCAATCCGTAAAGAAGTTAAAGAAGCATTTGAAACAGTGGGCACTCGACACTACAGGGTGGCATCTTGCCGAAGGTAACAAAACATATGACATCCGCTTAATGGAGGAAGATGAGAATTTCTATGAAAGACATAAGGATCTTACTTTTTATAAAGAACGTTGGATTAAAGAAAACGGGCTAGAACAGAAGCTTATTATCACATATTCCCTGAAATATAGAGATTATCAAAGACAGATAAGAAACAGGCAATTAGAACGTGCTACTAAGTTGATGGAAAACAGACCATCAGATTTTAATAAGAAAAATCAAAATGATTATAAACGTTTCATATCATCTACCAGTGTAACTCCAGATGGAGAAATAGCTGATAAAGCCGTATACAGCATAAATGATAAAGCGATAGCAGATGAAGAAATATATGATGGATTTTATGCTGTATGTACAAACTTAGAAGATGATGCTGTAGCTATTACTAAAATTAATCATAGACGTTGGGAAATCGAAGAATGCTTCCGAATTATGAAGAGTGAATTTAAAGCTAGACCCGTTTATCTTAGTAGGGATGACAGAATAAAGGCACATTTCACGACATGTTTCCTAGCTCTTACTATATATAGATATCTAGAAAAAAAGTTAGACGAAAAATTTACAAGCCATCAAATCATTACAGAATTAAGAAACATGGACTTCTACTCTATTCCAACTGAGGGCTATATCCCAACTTATACAAGAACTGATTTTACAGATGCTTTGCATGAAACATTTGGATTCAGAACGGATTATGAGATTGTAAGTACTAAACAAATGAAAAAAATATTTAAAGAAACAAAAAAATAAAAACATTACTCACTTTTTTCAAAAACAAAAAACTCTGGAGCGCCCTGTTTTCGTGGGTTCCCAGAGTTTTGTCCTCTTACAACTGTTAAAGACAGGATTAGGACTAACTTGCTAAATACCGTATATTTTTATGGGAGATAGTAAAATAACATGTACTAAAAATATTAATATAGCAAAACTATGCTATAAAAATATTAAAATAATACTATAAAAGTTACTCTTGAATATTTAAATATACATCTTCTCTATTCTGAAAACCTCCGTCAATTATTATTCTGTCCATATTATCCATGTTTACACCGATAGGCTCCAGCCTCACATAGGGAACCTCCCAAATTCCATCATTTATCGTAGTAGTTACATCTATACCTTCTCCCTTTGCCAGCTTTACTGCATACTCTGCGGCTGCCTTAGCTAACTTATCAACTGGTTTATATACAGTCATCATCTGGGTTCCTTCAACTATTCTTTGACAGGCGGCCAAATCAGCATCTTGTCCTGTTACCACTACACTTCCTGCCATACGATTTTCTGATAATGCCCGTACTGCTTCGGTTGCAAGATTATCATTACCGCAAAACACACCGTCTATTTGAGATGTTATCTTCAAGGCCTCATTTACTGCATAGTAGGCTTCCTCTGCCAGCCAGTTCACAGCATTAACAGAATAGATTTCATTTAGGTTAGTATCCTCCATAACCTCTCGATATCCCTGTTCTACCAGCTGAACATTATGATCTGTGGTAGGGCCAAGGATGGTTATAATGTTTCCTCCCTCAGGAATATTATCCTTTAGGGTCTGTGCCATTAAGGTTCCTACCTTTTCATTGTCAAATGAAATATATAGATCTACATCAGAAGTAATTAGCAGTCTGTCATAGGCTACTATCTTAATTCCTGACTCCTTGGCCTTTTCAACTACCTCTCTACAGGCTTTGGAATCCACTGCAATAATTACTATTACATCCATTTCTTTTTCAATAAAATATTCTATCTGTGAAATTTGTTTTTCCACTTCGCCGTTGGCATTTTGTACATTAACCTCCGCCCCTAGTTCCTCTGCGGTATACACAAACACATCTCTATCTCTTTGCCAGCGTTCGATAACAAAGGAATCGAAGGATAATCCAATTTGGATTTTACTTTCCGGTACGTCTCCCTGATAGGCCGGTTCATTGTCTTTACTACAGCCCACAAATGATAAAATAAAACATATAATAGTGATGCAAAATATCGACTTCTTCATAACCCTAATACCCTCTCCATTTCTATGACCCCATTTAGCATTAATTACATAATTCTCTGTATTCGGTGGGGGTTACTCCTACCTGCTTCTTAAATATTCTGCTGAAATAATTTGGGTCACTATATCCTGTGTCTACACATATGTTCTTTATATTCATGCCACTGTGCATAAGTAAGTCCTTTGCCCTTTCTATTCGTAAATTTGTCAGGTACTCTATGAAGTTCTCTCCTGTCTCCTCTTTAAATAGCTTAGAGAAATAATAGGGGCTTATATCAACTATCCTTGATACATCATCCAAGGATATATCCTTATTGTAATTTTCTTCAATATATTGCTTGGATTTAAATATCAACCCGCTGGTCTGTTCCTCCCTTTTCGAGGTTATATTTCTACAAGCCTGTGTAAGCTTATCTATAAACCATTTTCTAAGTTGCTCATTATTTTCAATATTTATTAAGGTGGGAAGATAATCCTCACGATACAAGAAATAATATGTCATTCCTCCGCTAAGAAATGCTTTCTGCTCAGCAAATAATACAAATTCCAAGACCTTCAATTTGATATCCATAGTATAATTTGGATAATTATTAACCATCCAATCAAAGAATAGGTTTGCCTGCGTCATTGTACCCTCTATATCACCTTTCTCGATTTTATCAAATAATTCACTCTCGATGTTTATAGGATAATCCTCTTCATATTCGCATCCGATAGAAAGGTCCTTCACATGGGCTACTCTTCCCTTGCTGTTTCGTATAGCACTTAAGGCCTCTTTGTAGGAATCACCAAGCCTATATATGGAGGTCACAGACCCAATACCAATCTTGAACTGAATATCAAGCTGCCTTGTCAGATCTCTTATGAGCTTTCTTGCTTTTTCAATAATTCCGATTCTATCATCATATTCAAGCTGAGGCTTTTCAGAGGGAATAAAGGTAACTATTTTATTTACCATAATCGGGCTTACGATGCAGTTAAGCTCCTCCTTCAGGCTTTCTCTAATGGTAGGATAAAATGACTGAGCCTTTACACTCATTCCAACCGGATTTGTCAGATTACCGTCTACCAGTGATTCACCGAATTCCACAACAAGCATCATTCCATATTCTTCATTAACTCCTAGAAGATTACAGAAATTATCCTTCTCTCTTTCGAAGTCTGCCCCAGATAAGGCCGCATAGATAAAATCACTTTCAATTATAGGTAAAACAATTTCAAGCTTCTCACGAATCATCAGGTCATTACTTCTCTTATTCCTATCTGCCTCAATAATATCCATAGCTTTTTGTAGTACCTGAATGACTACGGATTGATTAACAGGCTTTGTTAGATATTCCAACACACCCAAATTGATAGCTTCCTTAGCGTAGTTAAATTTATCAAATGCAGTCATTACTATGAATATAACAGATTTATTGGTCTTTCTAATCTCCTTCATAGCTTCTATTCCGTTAATTCCCGGCATATGTATATCCATAATCGCTATATCCGGCTTGAATTTCTCTGCCAGCTCAATTACACTTCTTCCTGTATATGCATATTCTACTGTACAGCTTTGTCCAAAATTCTTCTCTATAATAAAATTCAATGAATCAATAACGATTCCCTCATCATCTGCAAGCATAATCTTATACATGTAAATCATCCTCCTTAGGTATAAGCATAGTAACAGTCGTTCCCTTATTATGCCCGTCACTATGTATATGAAATATATCATCTGTTTCATAATAAAGCTTAAGGCGGTTTATAACATTTCCAAGTCCAATTCCGTTGGAGTCCTTAGTTAGGCTTACTTCTCTATCCATATTACCATTCTTAATACCCTGACTTAATATCCTATCGATTGTAGCCTGCTCCATTCCAGCCCCATTATCATATATGGTAATGCGGATAGCATTAGGTACACGATCAACCTCTAAACATATCTTTCCCTCATATTCAATATCTCTAATGCCATAGTTTACGGAGTTTTCTACAACCGGCTGTAAAATCATACTCGGAACCTTAACATCCAGAATACTCTCGTCAACTTTTTTAAAAAACTTGATTTTACCCGAAAAGCGAACATTTAAAATATAGATATAGGAATCAACCAGCTTGATTTCATCTCTTAAGGTAGAATCCTGATTGAAGCTCTTCATATTAAATCTGAAGAAATCAGCCATATTTTCTATAAATAGACAGGTTTTGTCCGCCCCCTCCATCATTGCAAGCTGAGCACCAGCATTTAACGTATTAAAAAGAAAATGAGGATTAATTTGTGCTTGAAGATATTTTAGCTGAGCGTCCTTCAAATGATTAGTCATCATAAGCTCTCTTTCCTTCATTTTGCTTTCTAATTCCATGCTTTCCTTAATCCTACTGATATACTGTTGAATGCTGACTGTCATGGTATTAAATGCTTTTGTAACAACTCCAACCTCATCTGATGACTTAACAGGAACTAGATTTACATCAAAATTACCAGCGGATATTTCATTAGCAGTCCTCGTTAGTTTCATAAGAGGGCCTGTAATGCTTCTGGTGACCAGAATAATTAAGACAATGTTAAAGGCCATTATAAACAAAAGCACCGAGCTACCTATTACCTCTAGGTAATTTAAAGAAGTCCTTAAAAGCTCGTAATTGTTTGAATTATATTTAAACAGCTCATTATTTAATGTGTTGATATGGGTACTAATATAATCATACATTCCCGTGGCTTCCTCATAATTCGACTTATAGCGCTCGATATTATTGCCACGCTTAGCATCCACAGTCAAATCAACCAAGCTCAGATATGTTTCTGACATACTCTTTATATTCTTTTGCATGATTATAATATTGTTATCAGATACATCACCCTTAAGGTCATCGACCAGATTTTTATAATTCTGTTCACTCACATAATAGTTTTCAAGAGATTCCGTACTTTTTGTGTTCAGATACTCATAGACATAACCATGAAGCTTATCCAGTGAATCCATTAAATCATTTAATCCAATATTACTGACATAGACCTCATCTATGCTTCCGATAGATTTATTAATATTATAATACATAAACATATTGGCAAAGAAAACGACTCCTGTCGTTAAGGCAAATACCAATACCAAACGAATTCTGATTGATCCATGAATAATTTTCTTTCTCATACCGTCCACCAATCCCGCATATAATAATCCATATTTCTTATAGTTAGACTAATCTCTTATCTCTTCGTCCCCAGCTTGTTCTTTAATATAGTCGTCAATATTAGCATTATTTATGGCATATATATCTACAGAAAAATAATCACTGACTTGGCCCGTCTCCATATATTCATTCAGAGCATCAACACAATATGCCCCCATTTGCTTGGCGTCAATTGTCATCGTGGAGTGAATAATATCCCTTTGTATAGCACTTAATATCAGATCCGAATCATAATATCCAATAATATCTATTACTCCAACCTTATTATAATCTACAACTGCCTGGTAGGCACATCGGGTATCTATAGCCGTGAGGCATACCAAAACCTCTGTAGGATTCTGAGTATCCTTTATAATATTACGAATATCCTCCTCAGAGCTAAATGTACTTTGGGTATTTACAATAACGGAGTTCACTTGAACTCCATTGCCTGCCACCATTTCTCTTATACCTGAATCGATAACATTCATACCGGTACTATGGCCATCAGAGTTCAGAAGAATAGTAACATTCTTTTTCCCCTCATTAACGACTTCGACAACCTGTTTTCCATATATCTGTCCCTGATTATAGCTGTTGACACCGACAAAGCTTTTACGATTACTATTAGGCTCATCATTAAGAACTGTAATAACAGGAATCCCTGCTTCATCCGCAGTATTTATAAGATCAATTATTTCTTCCTCTCCATTGGGCTCAATAATAATGCCATCCACTTTAGAGGCTATTGCCATCTTCATCAAATCCTCAAGCGGATAAGCACTAGGTAGACTAGAGCCTATTCTATCAACATAAATATCTACTTCCTTGCCCTCTTCCAGTGCTCCCTCATACATCGCTTCCCAGAAAGGCGCATCGGCTTCCTCAGAAATAAGAGCATAATGATATTTGTAGGTATTATACTTCAAATTATCGCCTGCACCCAAAGCATTTAGCCTACTCCTATACAGGGTCATTCCAATAAAAATAATTAAAAACCCTGCAGATATACTTATCATTGCTGCTAACATAATTACTTTATTCTTTTTTAGGCTTCTCATTAATCTCGACATAATAAACCTCTAATTTTCATGTTTTCGTAATTTGAGCATATCACATTATTATTGATTTTACTATATATTTTGCTTTTAGATGTCCCAAAAGTAACATCTATTATTTGTAAGAATAAGATATAGGGAGCGATTATTAATGGTACCAGCTACGGTACCAAAAAAGAAGGGAAGTGCCTCCATGGCTATTAAAATCTTTATAGATCAAGGCCATAATCCTGTCGGATTTCATAACGCAGGTGCGACAGGCAACGGCTTATTTGAATCAGATATTAACTATCAGGTAGGTGTATATCTAGCCAATCTGTTAAGCAATGATTCCAGATTCGAAGCACGATTATCCAGGCCTACTCCTACGACTGTATTGGGAACCGATAACTCAAGTAGCTTGGTAGAAAGAGTACGTATGGCTAATGAATGGCCTGCAAATTACTTTATAAGTATCCATTGCAATGCAAACACTAATCCTGCTATTAATGGAACAGAAGTCTATTTATATCAATATGACACACAAGCCAATTGGCTGGCTCAGCATGTAATGGATGGAATAGTACAGACTGTCGGCACGAGAAACAACGGAATAAGGGAGAACAAAATCCTCTATGTACTTAGACGAACAACAATGCCCTCCATTTTGGTTGAATTGGGCTACTTAACCAATTCGACAGATGCAGCATTACTTCGTAATAATCAGTATGGATTTGCATATGGTATGTTCATTGGAATCCTGAGATATTTTGGATTTTCTCCAGCCTAATATCGGTACCTGGTACCGACTATTTTCGACTGTTTCCGACTGTTTTGGTAGATGGTACCATTGATGGTACTGTTAATAAAAGGGATAAGGTTAAGAACCTTATCCCTAAAATACTATATGGGTGTTGACTAGTAATCTTCTCTCAAACCAAATTCTGCTGATTCTACCCATTCCTCAGGTCGGGTAAGCATCTTAACGAGTTCATCGAAAAGAATCAGGTGCTGGTTTTCTTCTTTTAATAGGAACTCGAACAGCTTCTTATCCTTATCGTCTTTAGCTTCTTTTAACATCTCCTGATAAAGTTCAATACTCTTTTCCTCAATATCAGTAGCTAAGCGATATACATCAAGCTGTGTTGTATCTCTTATTTGACTTGCCTCATAATCCTTAAGTCCACCAAATACAGACTTAATCTTCTCTGCGCTATCACCTTCGGTTAGTGTATAATCCTCTTTATTTAGTCTCTTACGAAGCAGTTCTTCATGCTCTTTTTCAGAATCAGCCAATATACTAAAAACCTTATTAAGTGCTGCATTATCCTGATTCTTTTTAGCCTGCTCCAAATAATACTGTCTTCCCTCCATCTCCATCGTAATAGCAAATTCCAAGTTATGCATATACAATCCTCCTATTCAGATTTAAATTTTCAGTACATATAACGGAGGATTTGTCCTCCTATTCAAATTTTAAAG
>JAQVQL010000089.1 GCA_028701595.1 Herbinix sp. | reverse complement strand
CAGGCGCAACTATTTCCGGCTTAATTCTAAGGTCTCTGGTAAAGCCTCTTCCTGAGAAAGGTGCATAGCTACCTGTAAATGCATTATAAGCGCCAACAGTTATGGCTCTATAAGCAGTAGAAGGAATAGTAAGGGTAGTGAATTCAGAGGATAGAAGAAATCTACTTGCTGGATTTTTTACTCCTCCAGATGGTAGCCACATGTCATAATTTCCCACTATAATTCTTCTTGGAACCAGCTCAATCCTCCACACACCTGAATTTATATAATTTCCTGTAGGAATCAATTCAATATAAATCTCCTGCTGCGCATTATAAGGCGTGGGTTCTCCATAATATATTAAAATCCCTGTCTGCGCAACTTGGAATTGCTGAGTTCCTAGTATCGAAGGAATAGGTCCTACCCTTACTCCATTAGGTGCAATAATTGTTATATCAAAATGATCATAATAATTCTTCCATATCTGAAGGCTTAGTGAAAATTCAAACTCACTGACTGTAAAATCTATGATTTCTGTTGTCCCTTCCCGAAGAATCCCCCCTGCATGGTTTCCCTCTGCTCCTTCATTCCCTGTTCCGATAGCGATGCTGGTTCGTCCCATATTGGACACATCGTCAATAAAGCTCTCTAGAAGTGACCTTCCAGTATGGGAGCCATAGTTGTTTCCAAAGCTAATATTTACCGCCAGAGGCCTCTCCATGGATATGGCATAACGAACTACATACTCCAACGCCTCCATAAGCTGCGTAGTCCTTGGAAAAGAACCGCTTATAGATTCTCCAAGCTTTACAATCAGTAATTCACTGGAGGAAGCCACCCCTCTATATAGCCCATTACTGGCTCTCCCGTTGCCTGCTGCAATACCTGCTACATGGGTCCCGTGTCCAGATAGGTCAGTACTCGGTACTATGTCAAGTCGCTGAGGCATGGGTGTCTGTAATGCTTCATTAATCTGCTCCCTGCTGTATAGAGTGCCGATACGAAATCCCTCTGGGGGATTACCCGGAATTGTCTGATCCCAGAGGGCTTCAATTCTAGTAGAACCATCCTCGTTTCGAAAATCTGGATGGGAATAATCAATTCCTGAATCAATGATTGCTATCAGTACACCCTCACCAAATAAACTATAAGGCTGCATCTGTATGGGATTAATACAGGATGCCATTCTACCTTCATTTACCTCATAAAATAACCTTTTAGGCTTTTCAATAAATTCTATTTCCTCATAATTGATCAGACTATCTATCAAATTCTCAGGTATGGTTATAATTGCATATCCACTTGATAGCTCCACTACATCGATTTCCAATTCCTGAGCAATTCGCTCAAGGCTGCCACTATACTTTACTATTAACTCCCAGGTATTTGTCTCGGGATCAAATCCCACATCAAGATCCATTGTACTTTCCCTTACATCTTCAGGTAGGTCTAAGGCAAGATTTAACTGGTTATCAAGAATACCACTATCCATTTATAATCCTCCTACTATTATATTTATAAGCGAGGATTCATCCTCCACCAATATACTTTACAATATTATATGCACTTCCCCATTTCCATATATTGATTGTGGAAATATTCTTTAATAATGTTACAATATTTGTAGATTTATGTAATATTATAAGAACCAGGGGGTAATTTAATGAGAAAAGTAATGATTCCTGTAATGTCTGCTTTGCTTCTTATCTTGATAGCAGCAGGAATTTATAGTATGAATAAACCTAAGCATGAGCTATCGTATTCTTCTTTTTTAAAGGCAATTGAAGCTGGTCAGGTGGCAGAGGTTAAAATTGATGAAGAAGGTAACACCTTTGATGCATATCTATTAGATAGCCCAGATATTAAATATGCTGTTCCAAATCCCAAATCTGAAGACTTTACAGAATTTCTCCTAGTAAATGATATAGTTGTATCCTATAAGAATAATAGCTTTTCCACTATAGCCGGAGTGATAGTTCTGGCAGTAATTGCATTTGGAATCATATATTATACCCGTGGTGGGGGTTCAAATAAAAACTTTATAAATGATACAAGCAAGAAGGTTGCTAGCAAGAAGGATGAAAGCACCAGAATCACCCTAGATTCGGTTGCCGGTAATATAGAAGCCAAATCCATGGTTGCGGATATTATCGGTTTTATTAAGAATCCTACACAATATACCGATGTGGGTGCTCGTATGCCTAAGGGGCTCCTGTTTTACGGTCCTCCCGGAACAGGCAAGACCTTGATGGCAAAGGCTATTGCTGGAGAGGCAGATGTTCCCTTCTATGTCATGAGCGGTTCAGATTTTGTACAAATGTATGTAGGTGTAGGGGCAAGTCGTATCAGAAGCCTCTTTAATAAGGCAAAGAAGCATGAGAAGGCTGTAATATTTATTGATGAGATTGATGCTATCGGTAAGAAAAGAGCTCGCAACAGCTCTGCTAGTAATGACGAGAGAGACCAGACCTTAAATGCACTGCTAACAGAAATGTCAGGCTTTCATGATAATCAGGGAATAGTTGTTATTGGAGCTACCAACCGTATGGACACCCTGGATGAAGCTTTACTTCGTCCCGGACGATTTGACAGGCAGATTGAAATCGGACTTCCTGATGTGAATTCCAGAGATAAAATTCTAAGGCTTCATATAAAACATAAACCCATATCAGATGATGTTGACCTAGGTTCCTTGGCTAAATCCACCATAGGCTTCTCAGGAGCAATGCTTGAGAATCTCTTAAATGAGGCGGCCATAACTGCTGCCAACGACCACAAATCAATAATTAATCATAATCATATAGACAGAGCCTTCTATACGGTTCTTGCAGGCGCACCTAAGACGGATTTAAGCTATATATCCACCCATGAAAGAGAAATAACCGCATACCATGAAGCAGGCCATGCCCTCGCAACCAAGCTCCTACTTCCTGAGAATTATATTTCCAAGGTAACGATTATTCCAAGTGTCAGAGGTGCTGGCGGTTTTAATCTTAGCATTCCCAAGGATTCCATGTATCAAACCCAGAGACAAATCCTTGGAAGTATTAAAATACTATTGGCCGGAAGAGCTGCAGAGGAAATAGTCTTTGGCTCCCATGAGGTAACAACAGGAGCAAGCAATGATATTCAGAAAGCATCCTCTCTTATCGTGGACTATACCAATAAATACGGAATGGACCCTGACATGGGATTATTCAGCACACAGATATTCCAAGAAGGAATCGATAATGGGCTTATAGAAAAATGCAGAGCCACAATGAATAATCTCTACCAAGAAACCAAGGAATTAATTGCTAATAATAGCTCCTCACTAGAAAGCATAGCAAAAGAACTCCTTCTAAGAGAATCTATGAGCGGCGAAGACATTGATAAACTTATAGCCTAATCAGATATATAAACTTTAAAAACACCAATGAAATAGCGCTGGGATGTTGTGGCTCATAAAACGAGGTACACAGGTATAACCGTAATTCACATCAGTTGTTTAGATATCTTACACACCTTTCGATCATAAGTAAAGAGTCCATTCACTTCATCTTCAATATCGGATAGCTGAGTGTACACTACAGCAGAGACGCCTTCTTTTTTTAGCTTTAGAATATCCTCCTGATAGAGTCTTTGTAATGCGGCTTCTAAATCGGTGGTATTTGCATACACCCTATAGCCATATAACATAGGGGAATAAGAATGCTCCGATATATAGCAGGCATATCCGCCAAATTCAGATAGCACTACAGTGCGATTACGCTTATCAGGAGTATATTTTAATGGGTGAAAATAATTATGTACACTTTTAAAGTCTCCACCCTTTTGATCATACCAACCGCTGGCTTCATCAATCAGCCTGGTGTCATCAACACTTCTTATCAATTTTGTTATCTTCCCTGCGTCGAATTGACCCCATCCTTCATTAAATGGAACCCAGACTATTATAGAAGGATGATTATATAGAACTCCTACCGTTTCCTCACATTCATTTATCCACTCTTTTCTTCCCTCTGCATTATTTCGTCCAAATAAGAAATGCCATCTATCACTAATTAGCCCTGCAACGCCTGGAAACAATGTCGGAAGATAGCCCACCAGAAGCTTATTATATTTTCCGCCTCCATTGACCATATCCTGCCATACAAGCATGCCAAGCCTATCGCAATGGTAGTACCATCTTTGTGGTTCAATCTTAATATGTTTTCTAAGCATGTTAAATCCAAGGGCTTTGGCTTGCTTTATATCAAATATCATAGCTTCATCACTGGGTGGTGTATATAGACCATCCGACCAATAGCCTTGGTCCAGTAGTCCATTTTGAAAATATGGTTCCTTATTTAGATAGATTCTTTTTATGCCATTCTCATCCTGCTTAATCTCTACACTCCGCATAGCAAAATAGCTTTGTACGATATCATCACCTGTAGAAATAAACATATCATATAGATATGGATTCTCAGGGCTCCAATAAGTAATATTTTTAATTGGTATATCCATGGTATGGTTCTTAGATATAAATGAATGAATCTTTGTTCCATGATCATAGATATCTACCCTGAATATATTTCTGGTGTTTTTTTTCTTCCCTTGTAAGGATGTATCCTTCTTATCAGCATGTAATGAGGATTTATTTAGATTTATTGTTAACCTTATCATGCTTTTGTTTACTATAGGTGTAATGCTTAGGGAAGTTATATGTATGTCTGGCACCCATTCCATCCATACGGTCTGCCATATCCCACTTTGTGCAGTATAGAACATTCCGCCTCTTTTTAATTTCTGCTTACCTCTGCTGTGATATGACGTGTCGGAAGAATCCATCACCTTAACCGTAAGGAGATTTCCACCCTCTATTACATAGTCTGTTATATCAACAGAAAACGGAAGATATCCACCTATATGCTGTGCTACTCTTTGCTTATTAATTAAGACCTCGCATGTTTGGTCTACTGCTCCAAAGTGAAGAATTAATCGCTTTTTGGGAGGTTTTCTATCTATAATTAAAGACCTCTCATACCATAGAAGCTCACCGGGACGAAGCTGTCGGTTTACCCCTGACAGGATGCTTTCTGGTGAAAACGGAACTAGTATTTTCCCGTCATAATGAGCCGGCTTAATAACAGTCGAGTCTTTTGTAATATTATATTTCCAATAACCATTTAGAATTGTGTAATTGCTCCTCTGTAGTTGAGGTCGGGGATATTCTGATAATACCTTGTCCGGATCTATATTCTCCCCCCATACAGTATATAATTGATTATATTTTATATCCTTATTCTTGAATAATAAGGTACGAATAGCATCCTTGATCTTCAATCACCTTACACCCCATTCCTTTTATACTAAGTTTACTAAATCATTACTAATATCACAAGTTGTTTGTCCATGTTAATGAAATATATGATTTGTACTCTTATAATATTCAGACATCTTTTGGTGCAATATATATAAGATAATGCATTTTCATATATTGTGTTTTGATATACTCTTATAGCATTAAAGACATTTCGTACCACATTATAATAAATATACATTGAAAGGATGTTGTTAATGAGTTTTCCAAAGAATTTTATCTGGGGTGCGGCTTCTGCATCCTATCAGATTGAAGGTGCAATTCATGAAGATGGAAGAAGCCCTTCAGTCTGGGATACCTTTTCACATACAGAGGGTAAAACTAAGAATGGAGATAACGGAGATATTGCCTGTGATCATTACCATAGATTTAGTGAGGATATAGCTTTAATGAAGGAAATGGGGTTAAAGTCATACCGTTTCTCGATTAGTTGGTCCAGAATTCTTCCTGAAGGAATAGGTAAGATAAATGAAGCTGGTCTGAAGTTCTATAGTGACTTGGTGGACGAGCTTCTTAAGGCAGGAATCGAGCCCTTTATAACCTTGTTTCATTGGGACTTACCTCAGATCTTATTTGATAGGGGTGGATGGGGTAATAGAGAAATTGCTGATTGGTTTTCAGCCTATACAAGGGTTGTCGTAGATGCATTATCCGACAGAGTAAGCTATTGGATGACATTAAATGAGCCTTTATGCCATATCCTTTTGGGTCATTTCACGGGAAGCCATGCACCTGGTGAACAGATGGCAACTCGTGAAGTGTTTAAACTAATACACAATATGAACCTTGCTCACGGAAAGGCAGTAAAGACCATACGAAAATATGCTAAGAAAAAAAGCATAATAGGTTTTGTACCTAATCCAAAAGTAGGAATCCCCGCGTCTGAAAAGCCGGAGGACATAGATGCCGCAAGAGCCTTTACCTTAAGTAGCATCTCCAACGGAATATATTCAAACGGCTGGTGGCTGGATCCAATACTTATGGGGGAATATCCCAAGGATGGCATTGAAGAGATGGGTGAGGATTTTCCTGCTGAGATGATTATGGATGGGGATATGGAGCTTATAAGCCAGAAACTTGATTTTCTTGGAATCAATATATATTCAGGCGCAATTATTGAGTATGATGATATTCATAGGTTCAAAGTACTCCCTCCTAAAAATGGTTTTGCGCAAAATGCTCTTAAATGGCATGTAGTTCCACAGGCTCTTTATTACTCGCCAAAGTTTCTTTACGAGAAATACAAGCTACCAATCATTATTGCAGAAAACGGTTTATCTCTTTCGGACTGGGTCAGTCTTGATGGAAAGGTCCACGATCCAAATCGTATAGATTATATGAACCGTTACCTATTAGAGCTTAAGAGAGCCTCCGAGGAAGGCATAGACATACGAGGATATTTTGCATGGTCAATAATAGACAATTTTGAATGGGCTGAAGGCTATAATGAAAGATTTGGCCTTATCCATGTTGACTTTAATACTTTACAGCGCACTCCAAAGGATTCTTACTATTGGTATGGCAACATAATTGCGCATAATGGGGATAACCTTTAGCTAGATGAAATATCACTAATATCTATTGTATTTCATTTATTTTAATGATATTATTAGTTATAATATGTTATTTATGGTAGTAGTTGTATGCATTATATTTTATTATGTGAAAATAAGGCTACAGTACAAATGAAAATAGGGGGTATTTTCATGTCTAATCGTTCTTCTGGAAAGAGCAAAGAAAGAAATTATTCAAGATTATTTATTTTTCTAACAATGATAGCAATACTAGTTTTGTTGGCTATCCTAATAGTATTAAATCTATCAGTCAATAAGATGGCTGATGCTGTATTTAATGGCTTTTTCATAATTTTATTTGTCTTAGCTGCTATTTTACTTGTTTCACTAATTAGATTCTTCAATGCAATACATCATATTGACGAAAACGCAGAGCAATTATCCCAAGGTAAGCTTAATATCAGCGATATTATGGCAGATAAAACGAGAGGATTAGAATCCTTGACAGTAGCTGTTAATGACATGAAGAGAAACCTTCTAAATTTTATCGAATCGACCAAAACAAATGTAATTACTCTTTCAGATGCTGTTGATAATATTACAAAGAGCTTGGATATGAGCTACAAGGGTAATGAGCATATTGCAAGCAATATGTCCACTGTAGCCGAGAAGGCACAGCAACAGCTTAAAATAGTTAAGGAGACCTTAAATGGTATCGAAGATGTTGCTAACAGAGCTAACAACATCACAACTACATTGGCAAAGATCGAAGAATTTGTAGAGAATACTGTTAAGGTAACCGAAGAGGGTTCTGAACATGTAGATAAATATAATGAACAGATGGATGTTATCTCCACTAATTTATCAGACACGGCTGCATTTATAGAGGCTCTTAACGCTCATCTTAAGGAAATTGATCAGGTCAATGGGTTGATTATTAATATTACTGAGCAATTAAAGCTCCTTTCATTGAATTCCGCTGTTGAAGCCGCCCGTGCAGGTGAAGCAGGAAAAGGCTTTGTAGTAGTCGCTCAAGAGATGAACAAATTGTCCTCAGCAACCAGGGATAGTATTGGTCAGATAAATAGTCTTTTGAACAATATCCTTAACAGTAATGCTAAGGTAAGCGAAAGTATTTCTAGCTGTGTTGATAGCTTTGATATCAGTAAGGATATATTTAGTTCAGTAAAGGATTCCTTCTATACAATCAATAAGAATACTTACATATTAAGCGATGAAATGAAGAAGGTGTATGAAGAATCCAGGCTGATTAGTGAGAACACAGAGGGTATTAGTAACCAAGGTCAGACCTTGCATGATGCTTCGAATGAGATTTCATCTATCACTCAGGATGTAGCTGCTGTTACAGAAGAAGAACTAGCTGAAAATGAAGAGATTAATAACCAAGCATTATCCTTGCAGAACATGCTATCCAGTATAGAGAATCTGTTAATGAGATATAGAACCTCAGTTGTACCCGTTGAACAGACCAGTACGAAGAGATTAAAAATCGCCTTTTTCAGTCCCTTGGATCATCCCTTCTGGGAAGGTGTTAGACAGGGTGCATTATATGCCCAGACTGAACTAAAAGCAAAAAATGTTGATATTGAATATTTTGGCTACAACAAGGACTTTGGTAGGCTTAATACAGATCTTAAGGAAAAAATCGAGAATAACTATGACGGACTTATTCTACCTGGCTTCTTAAGTGGAATAGATGAAGACGTAATGATTGCAATGAAAAGGAACATCGCTGTTATGTCATTTAACTGTGATTTTAATGAAGGCATTGAAAGAATATCATATTTCGGTCCTGACATTCCTGCTCAAGGAAGATTGGCTGGTGATGTAGTATCAAAGGCCTTAGATAATGAAGGAGAGATTGCTATTATCCGTGGTCCTCTGGATACATCCATCAATAGAGTCCGCAGGGATGCAATATATGAGGTTATATCAAAGAAGAAAAAGATGAAGATAGCTGCAGAGATAGAGGCTGAAGCCGATAATACCCGTGTATATAAGAACACCAAGGAAGCTCTCAGTAAGTTCCCTAATCTAAAAGGTATAGTAATTCTTACAGGTGGCATCATCGGTGCTGCAAGAGC
>JAQVQL010000088.1 GCA_028701595.1 Herbinix sp. | reverse complement strand
TGGTTCACTACACTTGGCGGTAAATACCCGTGGCTAGACTTTCACTAGCTAGATTAGTGCCATGCCTGGCACACAATCTAAAAAGGCTGTGTAGTTTACACAGGCTTCATTTGATAATTTCACATAGCCCCTAACTAATAATCTTTAGCCAACTCGCTTCATCTTTTTAACTAATGAGATGAATTCATCCTTGTATTCATCATGCGATAGGTCCTGATCCTCCAGAATATCTAATATCATATCGTAGGAAGCGTCGCCCTTCCACTTGCTGTCACGAAGTAGCATTCCAAATGCTGCTACAGAGCTTGCAAAAGCTAGATTCTCAGGCATAGTTGAGCTATAATTTTTCTCATCAACAGGTACTGATATAAGCTGGCTCTTATCTTTTTTAGGTTCCTTATATCTGATATTCACAGTGAGCCATTCGTTACTGTCTACCTCCTCCTTGTCTGACTGGTATTTTAAATCAGCTTCAGCTATCTCCTGCTCGGATGACGTCTCAATAATTTCATATAAAGCAGTTACCCTGTGGCCAGCACCGATTTCTCCGGCATCCTTAGTATCATCGTTAAAATCCTCGGTATTTAGTAATCTGTTCTCATACCCGATAAGTCGATACCCCTTTATATATGCTGGATTGAATTCTATCTGAAGCTTCACATCCTTAGCTATGGTAAATAGAGTTCCTCCCATCTCATCTACGAGAACCTTCTTAGCCTCTAATATTGAATCAATATAGGAATAATTGCCATTGCCGTTATCAGCTAAAGTCTCCATCTTATTATCCTTTATATTACCAGTACCAAAGCCAAGTACCGATAAGAACACTCCCTTTTTTCTTTCCTTTTCGACTAATCTCTTAAGCTCTCCTTCACTTGTGATGCCAACATTCAAGTCTCCGTCTGTAGCAAGAATTATACGATTATTCCCATCCTCTATAAAATACTCCTCTGCAATGCTATAAGCCTTCTCTATTCCTGCTGCTCCGGCAGTAGATCCCCCTGCCGATAATTCCTCAATAGCACTGACTATCTTCATCGTCTCGTCGCCTCTTACCCCTTCTAGTATCACTCTATCCATCCCTGCATATGTCACTATGGATATCCTGTCATTTTCATTTAGATTCTCGGTAAGCATTATAAATGCCTTCTGCATAAGCGGCAGCTTATCATCTGAATACATCGAACCAGATACATCAAGCAAAAATACCAGATTGGAGCTTGGACGGTCTGCAAGGTCAATATCCTTTGCCTGTAATCCAATAAGTAAAAGCTTAGCATCCTTATTCCATGGGCAATCAGAGATCTCCGTGTTTACTGAAAAAGGAACATCCCCCATAGGACTCTCATAGTCATACTTGAAATAATTAATCATTTCCTCGATTCTTACTGCATCCGGAACAACCTCACCATTATTATTAATCATTCGTCTAACGTTGCTATAGGAAGCCGTGTCTACATCAACTGAAAATGTCGACATTGGATAGTTTTTAACTGCCTTGATATTATTCTCTGTTATCCCGCTGTATTCTTCGGTGTTAAATTCTTCAGTAAAAGATCTGTCGGTAATAAATTCTTGGTCATATTCCCCAGCCATGGTTTCATACTCTACATTACTATTTACCGTTGCTTTACTTGTGTCCATAGTATACTCTGTCTTGTAACTACTACTGTCTGATTTTGTTTGCCCAGATGCGAATATATCTTGCGTCGACTTTTCACTCTTAGCACATCCTGCAAGCCCAACAATCATTACAACCACCATACATACTGACAACAACCTTGTAAATGTTTTCCTCATAAAAAGCCCCTCCTCTATAACATTATCTATTGTTAATAATTAGAAGAGGCAAACAGGAAAAAGGTTCCATATTAACTTTTCTTTTAAGAAAAAATATGATATTCTATTATTAATGATTTTTTGTTGCTCTTATTTTTCTATCTAAGCAAAAGGAGTATATCTATGAAAAGGCTACTTAAAATGAAAGGTACGCAGATAATAATACTATTATGGTTTATTCTATATCTCTTAAGTATAGGAACTAACATAGTTTTTTTTCTAGGTGGCAAGGGCTTTGATTTGATTGATGGAGAATACTATCGAATTATTACTGTTTCTCTACTTCACAATAAGTTTTGGCATCTTTCCGTTAACTGCTTGGCTCTATTTTGGATAGGCTATTATCTTGAAAGCCATATAGGAAGTGGTAAGTATGTTTTATTCGCCATTGTTTCATGTACGATTTCTGAAGCTATATTTCTCTCCATTTATAGGAATACTGATCGATCGGTTGGCGGCTCCTCTATGACCTTTTCATTAATTGGTTTGATTATTATATTGCTGTATCTAAAGCCATCCTTTCCAAGGTTTAAGCTAGGCACATGGTATGGGAATTGGATACTCATATATGCTATAGCTGGTAATCTTCCGGTGATTCCTGCTATTACTATCTCAACTATAGTGCTTCATGGTATTTCACTTATTATCGGTGTATTATTGGGGACAATATTAATAAAGACTGATTTACTGTAAGAAAAAATCTGACAAACATACATAACGGAGACAAAAGATGGAAAAAACTTGGACACAAGAATTTAGATATGGATTGAAGCGTGGACTACCAATTGCCTTGGGATATGTCCCTGTATCTTTTACCTTTGGGCTTATGGCTGTATCTGGTGGAATACCGATTTGGATGGCCATATTTATATCTTTATCAAATCTGACCTCCGCCGGTCAGTTTGCGGGAACAAATCTAGTCATTATGGGGGCAGGCTTTTTTGAGATTACACTAACCACATTTATCATTAATATACGATATATGCTGATGTCACTGTCCTTAACTCAGAGATTGGATAAAAGCATGAGCTTGACGAAACGCTTACTGGTTGGATATGGTGTAACAGATGAGATTTTCTCAGTAGCTTCTATGGAGCAAGGAATTCTTACCTTTCCATATCTTTCAGGTCTCATAATTGGGCCAGTCATTGGTTGGACTACCGGCACTGCCCTGGGTGCTATCATTAGCGCTGCTCTTCCAGATAACTTAAATAATGCCATGGGTATAGCCCTTTATGGGATGTTTATTGCTATTGTTCTTCCAGTTGCAAGAAAATCAAAGCCTGTTACCATAATAGTTGCTATATCAGTAGCTGTAGTCTGTATATTAAGATATGTTCCCATATTTCAGATGATTTCCTCTGGCTTTCGCGTTATTATAGCTACAATCATCGGTGCTGGCATCGGAGCAATCCTTTTCCCAATTACTGATGATAAAATTCCATGTGAAGAAAGTTCACCTGGCCATGACATAACTCCAAGCCAAGGAAAAGAGGAAGGATGATATACAAAATGAATTTAACATATGCTATTATTGCAGTAATTCTTATGGCAATCGTTACCTATATTCCTAGGGTTTTGCCAATAGTGATATTTCGAAAAGAAATTAAATCAAAATATATAAAATCCTTCCTTAGATATGTACCATATGCGGTACTTGGAGCACTAACTTTTCCTGATATTTTCTATTCAACCAAAAACATTGTGACAGCCCTATGTGGTACTATCGTTGCACTCATTCTGGCCTATAGAGGAAAAAGCCTAGTTGTTGTTGCAACTGCTGCAATATTTACAGTCTATATAACCGGATTGTTTTTATAAAATATTATATGACATCCTTAATCTCACCCATGATTTCACTCATTATCGATTTTCCTAGTCGCTTTACAGTCCGTCCGTTTTCTCTGAAATCAGTGTCCAAGCATGCAGCAGCTATTTCGATAAGTGAGGTGCAGACAGGAGTCTTTATATTTAGGACCTTCCCTATTGATTCTAATAGAATAAGCCCTTGAGGTACATCCTCAGTAATATATCTGGAATTACTTTGGTTAGGGCCTGATGGCGAATCATTATGGGCATAATCAAAAAATGCTTCTTTAGCATTTACTGATAGGTCTTCAGAATTTCTGAACCTACAGGCTTTCTCATAGGGTATAGGCTTAAGCCCTAGTGCCTGTAATACGTTCATTTTTTCCTTGTCAAGACTTTTAACCAGATTCCATACGCTTGGTGTAAATACTTCTTTGTACATCCAATAATCCCCTTCGGAATATTCAATTCTGGGAATGCTCATAATTGCACCGATTGTATGGACAATAAGATTCGGATTGTGCAGAGCGGCTTCTACCACAGAATCTAGAAGCTTAAAATTATAACCTAATTGATCCAAGACATCCATACCTTCGTCCTTACGTCTCAACGGATAAATACCGATAGGATTACGTATATTCTTAAAGAGTGCCTTTACTTTTCCGGGAGCAATAACTCTGCAATCTATTGGTGAGCTCTCTGCTTCAGCTATTATTAAATCCTTGTTACCACAATATTTTTTGAAGTATGCAGTACTTAAATATCCCGGCTCTAACAGAACAACCTGATTATCTCTTAAGAAAGGAGCCATTTTTCTAATAGCCTCTTCATGATAATTAGTATTAATAAAAACAATAATCAGTTCTGGTTCCTCTGAGAATGCCTCCTCATATGAATCCGTTACTTTATATATATTTACAGTATGCTCCTGCTCTAGATCCTTAAAATTTATTAATCCGTCATTATCTAATAAATATTTGTAATTTTCACTTGGTATACTCGATGTTTTTAGTAAGGTTATCCTATGACCTTTCATTGTTAAATCTGCCGCTATTGTAGTACCTCCGTTGCCTGTTCCTAAAATAGTAATTTTCATTTTATATCCTTTCTGTTGCATTTTCAGTGTCCACATTATATGTTAACACATATAGAAAGCACTTACAAATCGCCTAAATTGACCTTTTTACTATATCCCATATGACACTATAGGTTAATTTAGAAAATTTTTCTATACTAAACAAGCAAAATATGTTATTATAATATAAATTCATTATTATAGGAGGTTTATATGAGAAGATATGTTATTATTGCGTAGCATTTGGCTATTGCATATATAAAATAAATTTGTAATAGCTATTGCGAATCCTAACAATAAAATTTTAGGAGGGCTCATGGGCTATTTTAGGGCAGATGAAATTCTGCCGCAAAACATTATAGAATTAATACAGAATTATATTGATGGTGAAAATATATATATACCAAGAAAAGATAGCAATAAGAGGGAATGGGGTTCCCAGACATTGATTAGACAAGAATTAACGGATAGAAATTCTTCGATTTATGCTGAATATCTTAAGGGTCATAAGATATCTGAATTAGCAATAAAGTATTACTTGTCAGAAAAAAGTATAGATCGTATACTTCGTGAATTTAAAAACAATAATTAAGAATTGAGTCGGTTCATATAACCGGCTCAATCTTTTTTATAAAAATGTTTAAGATTGATATAGGGATATATAGATGCTAGAATTTATATAAATTGAAACAAGGAAAGGATAATATATATGACTACTCCTGTATGTTTTGCATAGCAAAGGCTATTGCAAATATAATAAAAAATATGTAATAGCCTTTGCAAATCCTAAGTAATTCTATAAGGAGATGCAAAATGAGCTATTTAAGTAATAATAAATATAGCACTGTCCCTGATAAATCATTTAACATTATTCGTAGATGCTCAGTATGTGGTGGGAAGTCTATATATATTAATAGCAACAAATTTCGGGTAAACGCTAACGGTAATAGAATTGATGTATGGTTAATATATCAATGTAAAAAATGTAAGCATACTTATAATTTGACTATATATGAAAGGTTGAGAAAAGATACTTTATCCTTGGAGCTATACAAAGGCTTTATGGAAAATGATGAAGAGCTGGCTAAAGTATATGGCACAGATAAATCCTTATTCGTAAGAAATAAAGCAGAAATAGACTGGAAAAGTAGTCGGAAACCGGAAAAATAAAACAATATAAAAGGGCTGTTCAAGATAATGGTGTGAGGTCAATAAATGACCTCCTATCATAGCCTTGAAACAGCCACTTTTATAATTATTTTATATGTCCGCCTGGTTCTGAGATGTTATTCAGAGCGACTTCGGCACTATTTCCCGCAGTGGGTTCAAGCGAAATATCACTTAAGGAAACAATACCTACAAGGCAAATAAATCAAATACATTCACCTTTCTATGATAGATTGCCCATGGAGGGTTTGTTTTATTATAATAGCTTCGCAAAATAGCATATTAAATACAAGACCAATAAATGAACAGGGTAAAACAGATAGAATATATATTTCATACTAAGACCTCGTTTGCCGTTGTAGGCACGTATAAGTAAAAGATCAAAAAACGTAACAACCTCAAATATGCCCATAACAGTAAGTGTAATGCATCCCACAAGCATACATTTGATATGCGATTTACGAAATCTATACATAATGGCGATAGTAAGTACTCCGAAACCGGAGTAGTCCGTCTTCAGTACTTGCGCTAAAACCATGCCACTAATTAATACTAGCAGATTAGCAAACCGTATACTACTTACCTCTAAAGAGGTCTTCTTTATCATTATATAATATACTAATAACATAATTAGGCCTATAGCTAAGCCAATTATAACAGTAACTCCCGTCAGATTGTTTTCTACTTCACCATTAATTATTTTATATATAAACCTGATTATATTTTTAAAAGTATATGCGATTGCAAATCCTGCCGCTATAGCACCCGCTACTGCCATATAAGGTAGCCATTTTTTATCATTCGCTCTCTCTTTGATCAAGCAGAAGCCTTGCATAACAAGAAGGCCTATTAATAGAGTAAAGAACACATTTTGATACCCCATATAAAACAAATCATTAAATGCCAGGTCAAAAGGAATTTCAGAAATTAGCGCAAATACAGCAAGACGAGCAGCATATTTCCAGCGGTTACTTGTATATATAAATCCTTCTATCAATAAAAAACAGAAAATCGGAAAGGCAAGTCTGCCTACTAATCGCATAAATACATATGACAACATTAGTGTAGAATTCTCACTAAAAAACTTTTCCAATACCTGAAGATTATTCGGATCAATTCTATCCAAACCTTTTAATATAAAGACTCTGTTTATAATAGTAGCCGCCGTATGATCTAATAGCATGGCTATTATGGCAATTATCTTTAAAGTACTACCTGTAATTCCATCACTCTGTCTCTTTATTCCATAATTTGCACTTCTACCAAAAATATTCATAACTTTCCTCCACCCCTATCTTATATAAAAAGCTCTTCATCACAACTTTTCACTTATTCCTAATATAATAACTATATTAGCACAAATTCATATTAATAGAAATGTATTGCTTTCGATACCAGGTACCGTACATGGTACCGTACCTGGTACCGACTCGAATTTACTTCAATCTAAAGGTTTTAGGCGCAAGCTTATATGCAAGCCCAAATGCCAGCACCACATAGACAATACAAAACACCGATATGGCAGCGCCAAATATTAATGTTGGAATTTGCTTGCCTATAGCAAAATAACATATAAAGTAGGTTAAAGTATTAGCTATACTGAAGGAGAAGCTCTTAGTCTCCAGGTTAATATTATAGGGCTGGAAAATATAATAAAGCACAATACTATGAACTGAAAAGAATACAGACATAGCCAATATAGATATAAATAGCAGTAAATAATTAATCGGCTGGTCGGTGCCTCCGGTTATAAATAGTAAGCTTGGCAATCCTAATGCTATTATTAATGCAGGCATCAGATTTATGATTATTATGTATTTAAGTCTTTCGACAAAGAGAGATAATATTGCTTTAGGTTGACGATAAAATCGATAGGGCAACATACTATTATCACAATTCATAAACATGGCCTGAGTAATAGTAGCTCCGCGATTAATCAAATACATAACAAAGAGAAAATAAGGCAGTATAGAATGCAGTAAATTATTCTGTGTAGCTCTAATGTCTGCAGAAAACACACTAAGACAAATTAATATCACTAACAAAAGAAAACATATTAAGGATATACGTTTAGCAGATTTAGTTAATAGCTTGCTGTGACGCTTCATGAATAATTCATTAAAATACTGGTAGCCTTCCTTATTACTTGTTTGGCTCGAATCAATGGATATTTTTTTCCGTATTGAAAGTCTTTGCGCTTCATTAACAGCATCCCTGCCAATTTGAAGGACAAAATTTTCAGGTCTCAATAATTCCTTATACATCCACCTGTAATTATTGAAACGCATGATATAATTCATGGCAAAGGCAGCGGGTACTATGACCAACCCTGTAAATATGCAAAAAATCACTTCATTAATTGCAAAACCAAGGTAAGGCGGTAGAAATGCTAGCACAAGCAGTAATGCTACTGTTATCCAAAGTAATTTAGGAGGTTTGTTTTCATTGTTAACCTTCTTTTTCTTATTGCTAGTAAAGAGCTCCTGAGCAGCAAAGCATAGCTTTAGACACACCACAAGTATTGGTACAGCCAAACACGTGATTAGTCCCAACCCACTGAAACCACCAAATACTAGAGAAAATACCAAAAACCCAAGGAATGCTTTTAATAAAAAGTATAGATAATTAGACACTACATACTTTCTTGCATCCATTCTCATAATGCATATACCATAATACTTGTCCTTGGTGGGGTTGAATAAGTTAGTATTAGTATAGGCACCTAGGATAGTAAGAAATAGTATAACATGGGTAAAGCTGTCCGCTTGCTGGGTCTTTAATAGTTTAGTAGAGAAAAATATCAGAGCAAGATAAATCAATTTCCCAATAAATACAGATGATATTTCGACGAGTACACTCACAATATCAACAACACTTTTTAGATCATGACTGGCATAAAGTGATATTGGAAGTAACTTTTTTATAAGTGGAATAGATTTAAGCCAATAAATTATGCCATTAGACTTATATGCGTTTCTTAGCACAAAAGATATTCTAAAGGTTTTAAGCATCCTCATCACCCCTTAAAGCCTTAATAATTTTATCCTTTAATTCACTATTATCTAGACTTTCTTT
>JAQVQL010000087.1 GCA_028701595.1 Herbinix sp. | reverse complement strand
ACTTTTATTTCAACTTGATGCAATAGCTTTTAAAGGCTGAGGATTCGTAGCAGTAAAGCATGGCTTTATTTATAATAAGCAATATCAAAGAAAAAAATAAAGCAAGGGGGATTTATAAATGGCCTATATTTTTAATGAAGCAAATATTACTTATTCACTTAAGAAATCACCAGTGCCTGAGTTTTCATGGCATACAAGTCAAAAGTTATCAGAATTAGTGAAATCTAAGCATCTTAACTTTAGTGTAAGTTCAATTGATCCAGGTAAGTATTCTTGCCCTTATCATTTTCATAGAAATGCTGAGGAAATATTTGTAGTACTTAGTGGACAGGCAATGCTTAGAACGCCTAAAGAATTTATTGAATTAAAGGAAGGTGATATTATTTTTTTTGAGATAGGACCAGAGGGTGCTCATCAATTATATAACCACACTGGAGAACCCTTTAAGTATCTTGATATAAGGACAGAGGCTGGAATAGATATATGTGAATATCCTGACTCTGATAAGATTAATATAGTTCAAAATAATGAAATATATGAGAGAAGTACAAGTGTAGATTATTATAAAGGTGAAGAAAATGTAAATGAAAGGTGGAAGCAAAGGTAATAGTTCTTATTATATATTATAGAATTATGTGTTATATTTACTAATTGATTAAACGCTTGTATCTAAATGCAAACAATTAATAGCCACATCAGTGGAATTTTTATTTGTTTAATATGTAGGGGGATATATTGTGGATTTTAGAAAAGTATTTGATAGTATTCCAGAGCAATTTGATGAATGGAGGCCTCGGTATTGTGATGAGCTTTTTGATGACCTAATAGAGTATGCTAATCTGGGTCCCGGAAAAACTGTGCTTGAAATCGGTCCAGGTACTGGACAAGCAACAGAACCTATACTAAAGACAGGCTGTTCATATCTAGCTATCGAATTAGGTGAAAATTTTACTGAGTTTATGACCAATCGGTTTGGATCTAATAAGAATTTTCAAATTGTAAATGCAGACTTTGAGACATATGATTTTAAAAACACCAAATTTGATTTAGTGTATTCAGCTGCGGCATTTCAATGGATACCGGAGAAAATCGGATATCCCAAGGCTTATGATTTGCTAAAAAGCAATGGAACATTTGCGATGATGTTGATGAGACCTGATATACAGCCTGGTGGTGGATATACGGATGAACAGTTGTATAATAAGATACAAGAAGTATATTCTGAGTTCTTTCACCCAGAAACCCCATACAAATGTAGATTAGATTATGACGCACGTGATAAATACGGATTTGTTGATCTTGAGTGTCGGGAGTACAAAAAAACGAGGGAGTACAGCGCTGACGACTATGTATCATTAATAGCTACTCACTCTGATCATCTAACTCTTCAAGAGCCATATAAGACTAAATTTTATGAGGGTATTCGAGAGGTGATTCACAGCTTTGGCAATAAGATAACGCTTTATGATAAAATCACAATGTATTTGGCTAGAAAGTAAGGAACTCTATATATTATTATAGACATTGTCAGTAGTGAGCTTGTATTTTTGTGATGTAAAGGGGAGGGATTGGCATAATTGACTATTATTAAAACAGATAGGTTAATATTGCGAAGATTTCATTGTAATGACTGGATGGATTTATATGAGTACTTAACCAAAGAGCAGGTTGTAAAATATGAGCCATATGGTGTTTTGACAGATTTTGATTGTAAAAAGGAGGCTGCAATTCGTTCTCGAAATGAAGCTTTTATAGCTGTATGCTTAAGAGATAGCAACAAATTAATTGGTAATATTTATTTCGAGCAACAGGAACCTAGGAGTGGGAGAGATAAGAAAATGAGAAGCGTTGTTTCAGGTATTTACAGACATACTTAATATAAGGAGGGGGTTATGTTAGAGTATAAGAATTCAAAGTGGGCTTCTAAGATTATTGAGTTACAAAGAGATGATGGATCGTGGGGGTACTTTCATACCCTAAGTAATCCAACAAAGCAAAATCCAATTACAACTGAACAGGCTATGAGAAGGCTTGAAATACTGGGGTACACAATAGATGATGAGCCTATAAGTAAGGTTGTATCTTACATGCAAGACTGCTTAGTTGGAAAGAGAACAATACCTGATAGAAGAGAGAAATTGCATAACTGGGATATATTCACAGAGCTAATGTTATCTACTTGGATACGTAGATTTACGAAGAATGATAATAATGCAAATAATGTTGCAAAAAAATGGGCAGAGATAATTAGTAGCGCATTAGACAAAGGTATATATGATAATGACTCTTATATTGATACATATAAAAAAGTTTTTCGCTTGCCACCGAGAGGAGGACGACTTCTAGATTTCGTTAATTTTTATCCTATATCTTTAGTGGTAGACTTGCTAGACGATAAAATAGCCTTAGCCTTAATGGACTATATTATACATCATAAAACAGGTATCTATTATATATATGGCGAGCAATTATCTATATTGCCTTCAGAATTTAAATCAAAGGAAGCGAGTAGGTACTTAGCGGCTATTGAATTATTATCAGAGTATAGAAACCTAGGGTGTAATGAAAAGCTTATGTTTGTTGTTGATTGGCTAAATATCAATAAAGAGCAAGAGGAAGGGTGGGATATGGGGCCAACAGTAAAGGATGGAGTCAAGTTTCCGCTATCAGATTCATGGCGAAGTAGAGAATTACGAATTAAGGATTGCACACATAGAATATCAGAACTAATAGAAAACATATATGGTGTGGTATAAATATATTGGTTGATTTTGTAATGGGAGGTATTATATGAACATCCGTAAGGCTACAATTAGAGATATTGAAGTCCTTATCAAGCTAAAAATTGATTATCTATCGGCTGATATAGGTAACTTATCAAAAAATGAAAAATTCAAATTCAGTCACAATTAAATAATTATTATCCTAGGCATCTTGACCATGATTTTATTGCTTATTTTGCAGAAATAGATAATGAGGTAGTATCAACGGCATTTCTTACTATATCAGAAAAGCCTGCAAATCCATTTTTTTATTACTGGGAAAACAGGCACTTTGCTAAATGTATTTACATACCTAGAGTTTCGAAGGATGGGGCTTTCTACAAGTATTATAAGTGCTATTATTGATGGGGCTAAGACAATAGGTGTTTCATCAATTGACCTTTTTATAACTGCTCACTGACTTTGCCAAGCCAGTGAGCAGTTAAATACTACGATAGATTATTACAATACAAAATCTATATCTGAAGCAAATCTGTTAGTAAAAAAGTATGGAATATAATAGTTTTGGAAACGTGAGTTAAGGTTCATCAATTTTAATCTCTAGATCCGGTTGATGACCTTTACCCATCTTATGTCTGGCCTTTCTGTTGGCAACTGTATCAAATACTATTGAAAAGTCATAATCCTCAGGATATAGCTCTGAGGCAGGGACATTTAGCTTTAGCCTCTTATGATTTATAAGGATTTTCTTCTTTTTCATCTGAACAAGTATGTCTCCGTTATCATTAGATGGCCTACATACTATCCCTATTTTTCTCTCAGGATAGACCAGAACACTATCACCTAATCTAAAGCTCTCGGCTCTTTTTGAAGCTTTAGAGGAGGCATTTTCTTCTACTTTTTTAATTCTAGGACCAGAATATTCTCTCTTTGGAGTATTCTTACTTGAAGTCTTCTCATCATCATATAATAATCCAAGCTCTGACAGAGCCTTTTCACCATAAGCTTCCTTACATGCACGCTTAATTATCCGGGAAGACATACCTAAGCGTTTTGCGATGTAAAGGGCGCAGCTTTCACCGGCTTTACCAAGCTCCAGCTGATAGAGAGGCTGTAGTGTCTCACGGTCAAAGGACATTCTTGCATTTATAATACCGCTTTCCTGCTCTGCATATTGCTTGACTTCGGGATAATGGGTAGTAACGAGAAATAGGCATCCGCTATTCTTTAGCTCATCAAGCAAGGCAATGGCTATACCCATTCCTTCAGTCGGATCTGTTCCTGAGCCCATTTCATCCAGTATCACGAGGCTTTCCTTATTCACTCTCTTTAGGATATCTAGAATATTAGTGATATGTGAGGAGAATGTAGAAAGGTTCTCGGTTATATTCTGCCCATCTCCAATATCACATAGGATCTGGCTATTCATACAAAGATCAGCCTCATCACAAGGGACATGAAGACCACTTTGAGCCATTATGCTAAGTAGTCCTACAGTCTTTATAGCAACTGTTTTGCCTCCTGTATTTGGTCCGGTAATGATAATACCTCGAATATCACTATTCTTCCCCATGCTGATATTAAGCGGAACACAGGTATCAATATCCATAAGAGGATGACGTCCGTTCACTATATTAAGATATCTACTGGTATTGATGGAAGGAGCAACTGCGCAAAAATCAACACTAAGCTTACCCTTAGCAAACATAAAATCCAACTTTGCAATAACCCTCATATTCTCTGTAAATATTTCGTTATAATCAGCAATAAGGGCTGTAAGGGTATATAGAATTTTGCGAACCTCATTTTCTTCATCTAGCTTTAGCAGTATAAGCTCTGAACTCATAATTGAAATAGCCGTAGGCTCAATAAATAGGGTAGCGCCGGTAGAGGATTTATCAATAACACTTCCGGCAATCTTATTCTTATATTCTTTTTTGACTGGAAGACAGATATGACCGCTTCGATTAGTGATAAAGCTATCTGAATAACATTCTGTGTTATTCCTAAGCATTCCTTCCGCTTTGCTTTTGATTTTTTCATCAAGGTTTGAGATGTTACGACGAATAACTCTTAGCTCATTTGTAGCATAGTCATCAACCTTGTTGCTACGGATGCTTCTTTGAATTTCATCCCTAAGCTCATCAAGAGAGTTTAAATTTTCCTCATAGTAAGGCAGACCAATCTCAAGGATTTTGCTACGGTTAAGAAAGTCCTTCATCCTCCTTATTGCAGTAAGGACGGTACCGAGATAGTCCAGCTGTTCAGGTAGGAGCATACCACCTTGCTTAGCCGTAATAAGATGCTTATCTACATCCTTCATGGAAACCAAGGGAGGATTACCGATATTATCTAGAATATTTCTAGCCTCTGAGGTATCCCTTAAAGCTGATCTTACCTCTAACTCTGATAAATAAGGTACCAGCTTACTAAAGCCTTCTCTAGCCTGCTCTGTAAAGCAGTAATTTTTTAATTGATCTATAATAACATTGAATTCTAAGGTTTCATATACATTTGTCATGTTCTTTATCTTCTCCTAAACATAAATTTATCAAATATCACTTCTATAAAATAGTAAGAAGAGTACAAAAAAACAGCCAGCGAAACAATTCCGCACACGACTGTACATAGGCTGAGACATATTATTTTAAATATGAGAAATACCTATATTAAATGCTTGCTACGGATTATGTCACATCAGCACAACAAATGAACAAACAAAAGGATGTTCGTTGTTGCAACAAAATAAATAAGCTAATTTTCAAGCTTCTGTGACACTTGTTTCATAGTACTATACTATTGTACTCTCCATAACAGACACAATTAACATATAACATTTCCCTTCCAATCATTAAACTATGCCAATATTACAATAGAATCCTACTTTTGTCAATATAATCAAAAAACTATGTTCTATATAGAGGCATTGGGATTGGCATATAATGGTTGTAAATGGAATGCTATTGAGGTACAATTGTAAAAAATGCAGCTAAATAAACATAAAGTCGTTAAATTTAACAGATGTGTTAAGGCATGTCCGGGAGGATAATATGATTGATTATAAGAATTCAAAGTGGGCTTCTAAGATTATTGAGTTACAAAGAGATGATGGATCGTGGGGGTACTTTCATACCCTAAGTAATCCAACAAAGCAAAATCCAATTACAACTGAACAGGCTATGAGAAGGCTTGAAATACTGGGGTACACAATAGATGATGAGCCTATAAGTAAGGTTGTATCTTACATGCAAGACTGCTTAGTTGGAAAGAGAACAATACCTGATAGAAGAGAGAAATTGCATAACTGGGATATATTCACAGAGCTAATGTTATCTACTTGGATACGTAGATTTACGAAGAATGATAATAATGCAAATAATGTTGCAAAAAAATGGGCAGAGATAATTAGTAGCGCATTAGACAAAGGTATATATGATAATGACTCTTATATTGATACATATAAAAAAGTTTTTCGCTTGCCACCGAGAGGAGGACGACTTCTAGATTTCGTTAATTTTTATCCTATATCTTTAGTGGTAGACTTGCTAGACGATAAAATAGCCTTAGCCTTAATGGACTATATTATACATCATAAAACAGGTATCTATTATATATATGGCGAGCAATTATCTATATTGCCTTCAGAATTCAAATCAAAGGAAGCGAGTAGGTACTTAGCGGCTATTGAATTATTATCAGAGTATAGAAACCTAGGATGTAATGAAAAGCTAATGTTTGTTGTTGATTGGCTAAATATCAACAAGGAACATGAAGGATACTGGGACATGGGAGCAATAGTAAAAGATGGAGTTAGATTCCCTCTGTCTGATTCATGGCGAAAAATTGAATTAAGAATAAAGGATTGCACTTATAGAATATCGAATTTAATAAGCAAGATTATATGACCCAAATGAAGGGTGTTATAGAAGTGACCAATATTTTATGTGGTCTGATACATATTAATGATTTATGCAATATAAAAGAGAAGGATTAGGACATATATCATGATTAAATCAGTACCCATTGAGATTACAGAGCAGGTATCAATGGCTTGCGCTTTAATCAAATATCACTTGGCGTCAACGCTACTAGCCATACATTTGTATGGTTCAGCAATTGATGGTGGACTAAAGCCGCACAGTGATATTGATTTGCTGGTAACTGTTAGTGAACATCTGGATGATGAAGTTAGGAAGGATCTATTACTTGATTTGTTATCTGTATCGGTGCCACCTGGCAAGGATAAGTCGCTTAGAGCACTTGAGGTAACTGTTATTGCCTATAATGAAGTTGTGCCTTGGCGATATCCTGCCAGGCGTGAAATACAATTTGGTGAATGGCTACGAAAAGACATTCTTGCAGGTGTATTCGAATCTGCTATTATGGATAATGATCTTACAATATTGCTAACACAAGCAAGGCAACATAGTCTTGCACTTGTAGGTCCATCAGCAGAAGAGTTTTTTGAACCGGTACCTGAACATGATTTTTATAGGGTGCTTTCCGACAGCCTGAATATATGGAAGACATGCGAGGACTGGGTGGGGGATGAGCGTAATAGAATTCTTACTTTAGCTCGTATATGGTACAGTGCTGCTACAGGAAATATTGTACCAAAAGACGTTGCTGCCGACTGGTTGTTAGAGCGTTTACCCATTGAATATCAACAAATACTGTATGAAGCTCGACAAGCATATCTCGGACTTAGTGAAGATAATAATGCCACATATAAAGAACAGACTGAAGCATTTATCATTTTCTCAAAATCTGCTATAGCTGATTTGCTTATAAGATAAGAAATATAAGAAAATATATAATGCATGGAGCATTTCATGTAGGAAACCATCAAATTGCTAGGGAGGTATTTGTGTTATGGATAATGAATTACTAATCAAAATGTACTCGTTTACAGTGGATAGTAAAGAACCACATGAATTAGCAAAGTTTTATGGGGCATTGCTCAAGTGGGAAGTAGTGCTTATGGGTGAAGAGTGGGCATGTGTATACGCTCCAGGAACCAACCAGGGAACCTATCCTAGTATATTGTTTCAAAAGAATCCTGAGTATAAACCGCCTGTGTGGCCGGAGAGGCCTGAAGCACAACAACAAATGGCACATTTAGACTTTGCCGTGAATGAATTAGAAGAAGCGGTTCAATATGCTATCCATTGTGGGGCTACAATTGCAAATGAGCAATTTTCTGATGATTGGAGAGTTATGTTTGATCCTGCTGGTCACCCTTTTTGCCTATGCCAAATGAAATCAATTATAGAGAGTGCTCATTTTGCGTTGTTATAGCTAATACTAGAATCACATAGGAGCTGCCACGAGTAAGCAGGAGGCTAGAAATAACGAGATAGTACAACAGTATGCAAAATTAATGAATTATGTTATATATAGTGATTTATTTACTTTTGTATTAATAATTATTGCACTGCAAAGCCATTTAAATGGGTTTACCTTTCTTAAATAATGGGGATATTAAGCGAAAAAATTCAAAATTGAGGAGGGGCACAGTATTGGAATTGTTAAAACCAAGAGAAGAATTATTTGATGAATATTATGAAGCATGTAAAGAATCACATGATAACAATGTAACAGAATGGATGCCATTTGAATTAGATAACTTTAGTCAATGGAAAAAACATATTTTGAATGCATACTATAATTATGAGACCGGAACAGACTTACCAGAAGGTATGCCAAGAACATATACATATTGGTGCGTTAACAATGGAAAATTTATTGGAGAAGTTCAATTAAGGCCTTTCTTAAGTGAAGAGGAAGCAAAAAAATGGGGACATATAGCGTATGCAGTACGGTATTCTAGGTGGAAGCAAGGCTGGGGAACAGAATTACTGCGTCAGATTTTACTAAAAGCACAAGAATTTAATATTATCGATGTTTATATTGTATGTAGGGAAAATAATACTGGGTCAATTAAAGTGATCGAGAAAAATGGTGGTAGATTTACTAATACTGTTGTTGATGAAGAGGGTAATTTAAACAATGTGTACCATATAGCGACAAAGGAATAAGATAGCAGCTTTATTTATCATTTCTAGGGGGGTAGAATTTTGGAGCTTTTAAGTTTTTTATCATGTGTAGCTCTCGGCTTTCTCTTATCAGGCATTTGGTATGGAATGTGTTTTGTTATTGGGATACTGACGCAAAAGGCAAAAAAATCGTGGTTATCATATTTGGATACAACACTGGCAAGTATCATTCCCATTCTATTAATAACAATA
>JAQVQL010000086.1 GCA_028701595.1 Herbinix sp. | reverse complement strand
GAGTAAAAAAATAGAATATGTTTTCCTAGTTCAACGGATAGAACAGGCCCCTCCTAAGGGGTAAGATAACCTATCACCTTGGAGAAAAAGGTGATGGTGGAAGTGTCAGTTAGAGTAAAAAAATAGAATATGTTTTCCTAGTTCAACGGATAGAACAGGCCCCTCCTAAGGGTCAGATCAGGGTTCGATTCCCTGGGAAAACGTCCATTTTACGCGGTTTTTCAGCATTTTGAAAAGCCGCGTAAAACTTTTATATATGGAAATGATGTCGATGTAAAAAATGAATTTCAGAGAAAAGAGCTTGCTAATTTTCTTAGCAAGCTTTTTTGATTTTGCTAAGAGAAAAGGTCGTTTTGCTAAGAGTTTTGAAAATGAAGATTTGCTAAGAAAAGTGATAGGTGCAATCATAGGTACTTTATAGAGGTAGAAAAAGGAATATGGTGATGGTATAATAACTTTGATATATAGTTTAAATAAATGAACAGATAAACATATCGGAAGTTGGATGAGGTGAAGAACAATGAGAATAAGACCATATCAAAATAAAGATTTTAATACAATATCCCAATGGATAACAGAAGAACGTTCACATGCTTTATGGTGTGCCAATTTAATTCCTTATCCGATAGAGAAAAAAGGGTTTTATGATTTGCTACAGGATGCGGAAGAACGGTGTGGAGATAGTCCATTTGTTGCTACCACTGATGAGGGAAAGGTAATTGGTTTCCTCTGTTTCTCTGTCAATTTGAATACAAATGAAGGTATGCTCAAATTTGTAGTGGTTGACAATACTATAAGGAATAAGGGATATGGATGCGAAATGATAAAACTGGCTGTTAAATATGCCTTTGAAATAGCTAAAGCAGATGCCGTGCAATTGAATGTTTTTCCACAAAATCCCGGTGCAAAAAAATGTTACGAAAAAGTAGGTTTTAAAGAAAGAACATTAACAGAGAATGCGTTTCGTTTTAAGGATGAATCATGGGGAAGATGTAATATGGTTATTAAAAGATAACGACTGTGAAATTTGAATTTGACGAACTGTTGAACAGGAGGGGTGAAATGAAATTCAATAAATATTTCTTTGAAAATTTTTCAACAGATACCCCTTTCGATATGAAAAATCCAAGATATGTTTTATCTTTGGATGGTGTTGACAAAATTTTAGAGAAGCTCGTTGTCAACAGACCGTATTCACTTACGATAGAGGATTTCGATAATGCTGAGTTGGTAAAGGCATTACTGTATGTTGAGGTTCTTCAACAGAGAAACGGAAAACTTGGGATAGGTGTACCCGTATTCGTTGAAAAGGATGCTGAAGCCTTAAAGGAATTGAGCAAATGCGTAGCTAATAGCATTGCCACCGAGCTGATTGCCCATAAGAATCAGATTGTTAGTATTGCTCAGTGTATAGACAATGGCTATCCTGTCGAAAGAAACTTGTACCACATCTTGTGTGGATACATTTTTGACGGACTAATGTTTGATTACTTGGAAGAAAATGATTTGGTGACAACCTCTTGTGTTCATGCTTCGGGATTAGACTATTTAGTGATTCTATATGAAGATACAGCTTCATTGAATGAGTACAGCGATTTGCTCCTCTGTTCCTATAATCGCTTGACTATAAACGGAAAGGGTTTTGTATCTTTTGGAGATAGTGACGGTAGTCGAAAAGACCTGTATCGATACAAACAGCAAAAGGAACTAAACCTTTTGTCAGAACAAGAAGAAAAGTATATCTGTCATCCAACAGAAGAGTTAATAGAGAACTTCAACAGATTAGCAGATGGATGCCATATTGATTCTAAATATATGGCAACATACGAGTATTTTGATTATTGCCAAAACGGAACAATAATTGTGCCGATTTATAATTCGTATGCATACGATGTTGCTAATAAGCTATATGAGTTTGTTTTGGGAATCGTTAAGGAACATATCATTAATGCGTTAGTCGCAATACAGAATGAGAACAGACTTTTAGCAATCGCCCATGAGGTAAAGGTCAAAGATATTTCGAATGAAATCTATCACTTGATTTTTGGTGAAGTAAATGAACTTCTTGTTAAGAACGGACTAATCTTAGAACCACCGTATTATCAAGGTGAAGGTAGATATTTCAAATCATTTGAGAGGTAAATTCCAATTTGTAAAACAGTTAGATAAACTTGAATTGACCGAGCTCTTTGAGCGAGGGATGACAATTGAACGTAAGTTCAATTGTATGGGCTTGATTCAATTATACAAACTATGCTATTTAAGTCATCAAGCGCATTTTTGTTGCATTTAGAGTTGAATAATAACACAATCACATTACTCTTATGCTATATATTCTGGAAGAAAGTACTATTCATAGGAACAAAAGAAAAAGGAGTTTAAACTAAAATGAAGAATTCGTTGATTATTATCATTATTTTATTGATGTTCATCATTATACTTTTCATCGTTGAAAAACTAATTTTTTCTCCATTCAAGGGTACGGTTAAAAGTTGGTTGCATCACTCGGATTATAATGGGAGACATATCACTTTCAAAAGTAAATACAATAAATTAAGCGGTTGGTTTTATGGGGAAAATAATGCTTGTCCCAAGGTGTTGAGCGACGCTCTTTAATCTTTTTCAACGACGAATTATTACCCCTGTTTAAGAATTAGATACGACGCATTATCAGCTTTACGACATGACTTGAGCTTATTTTTTGACGAGTTCGTAGCTTTATCTAAAGGCTAAGGTTTTAGTTTTTAGATAAGGCCATGACATATGCCATGACCCTTAAAAAGTGATATTAGATTATCCAAGTGCTTGTTCGTTGACAGCAGCAAGAATCACATCGGAATCAATGGTTGTTTTCTGCATCTGAGCACCGGCCTTTAAGGCTGTGGTCATGATATTATCTATTATACGTGGATTTCCTTTACAATAACCAGTAATGGCAGAGAGGGCATCATCACCTATAATGGATTCGGCACCACCAGCTACATGAATCTTATGTCGAACATAAGCAATCACCTCATCGGGATTAAGCCCCTGAAACGAATAATGAATGGTTATACGTTGGCGAAGAGCCTCATGAACCTGACGCTCAAGTGTGCGGTTTAAAACAGGCTCACCGCTTAAGATTAGAGTAAAGCAGTTCAATGAATCATACTTAAAATTCATGAGCATTTTTAAATCCTGAAGGATACCATTACTTAAGTACTGAGCTTCATCGACAGCAAGGATTAAAGGTTGTTTTTTATCCTTATAAAGATAATAGAGTCGCTCCTGAATGGCTTTAAACATAACGGTCTTACCGCCCTTAAGTTCAAGCCCAAGCTGATTGCAGAATTCCTTGTAGAATTCAACCACAGATATAGTTGATAGACAGATATATTTCATCTGATAAATGTTTTTGTTTAGGGAATTTTCAAAGCATCTGAGACAGAAGGATTTTCCCATACCAGGAGGTGCTGTAAATACTCCGATACCGCGTGTGTCTTTAAGATAATTAAGACGGTTCATCATAATCTTTGCATCCCCCGATTCAAAGCAGTCCTTTTCTCGAAGCAGCTGCTTGTCAAAGGGATTATGTGAGATACCATAAAAGGAATTATACATGATAAGAACCTCTCTTTCTAATAGCTGATAACAGGAAAGCTATTATTGCGTTTTGTTTTGCTGTTGGCAACCTTGTCGGTTGCAGCGATAGGATAGTGCTTGTCCTCAAAAATAATGTAAGCATCATCCATATGATCAGGAAGATAACGGATCTCAACCTTCATCCTTATGAACTGAGGTGGCACATCATAGTATGTTCCATTAATAGAAACAGTGGCATCATTGTTAACCTTCCGATGGACTCTATTATGAAAGCATTCATCAAGCCATTCCTTTGACTTTGGCTTCCTAATGTGGCTCTTTGTAGCTAGAAAACGATTCATAGGTGTCTCTTTTGTAGTAGAATGCACAGTAGAATTATGCTGATGAATATAATTGCGTAACTCTTCATTGAACTCATTAATAGACAGTATCTGCTTGGTGTCTAATGCATGGAGCCATCTATCCTTAAGGGTTCGAAAATTTCTTTCTACCTTGCCCTTGCTGGCACCATCTCTTATAGGTGTATGTAAGCATAGAGAGGCTATGGAACCACAGATTAAAGTAAGTTGATCATTGGAGTAAGATGAGCCATTGTCCAGATACAGCTTATCCGGAATACCATAGGTTTCGATAGCTCTTTTTAATACTTTTTGGAAGTTGTAGGCATTATCATTGTAGAAAATCTCACCGCCCACTATCATGCGAGAATGGTCGTCAATAATCATGATGAGATATGTACGCCTGTTTTTACCGTCCTCAGATATATAAGGTAGGTAGCATGTATCAGCCTGCCACATACATCCGAATTCAGGCTCTTCAAAGGCCTTGCGATCTTTAACATTTAAGCTCCTTGCAGATTTTAAATCGTTTTCCTTGATAAAACGCTGTACTGCTCGGACACTGACATCAAGGGTAATATAGCCATTCTTTAAGAGCATGGTGTGGATCATGGTTGCATTGATTCGTGGATACTTTTCCCTAAGCTTATAAAGCTCTTCAATAGCAACATCGTTAAGCTTTCTAGGCATACCCTTGTCGCGCCTGGTTTTTGGTATAAGCCCGTCCATACCAGAAGCACGATAATAAACAACCCATTTCTGAAGTGTACCTGGATTGTATTTAAATGATGTACCATCAGGACTGGTAATGGGTTCCTCAGTAACTCTGCGATAGTAAGCCATGGCAGAGGGATCAGAAAATGTGTCCTGAATGACAGGGGCAATAAGCCCAAACTTGAAGTGAGCCATTTCTAGAGGTGTAACTTCTTTCATAGACATATATTTGTCCTCCTTAAATGAGATAAAACAAGCATAAGGTAATGGAGCTGTATATGTCGATTTCGCAATTATGGAAAGACAAATTTTAAAATCAATCCGAGTTAGCCGTGGGAGGCGAAGCTGTCGCAAATGGATGGTTCTGCATGAATGAAAAGCGGAATCTATTGAAGAATTCACGAGGAAGAGAATCAATCATTTCTATTTTATTAACAGAATCCGCTTTAAGAGAAACAATCTCATCTATAGCACCAAACCAGAGATTGTAGTGTTTAATAAACATGTGAATCCACTTGTAGATGGTGGATATAGCGATGCACCATTTATTGCAGAACTGGGTAACAGTGCAGCTGCGAGTAGAAAACTTCCAGAGCAGAATAAGGATAAACCTTAGGGAATAGGAACTGTATGGAATAAGGTTGTCAGGAATCAAGGCATGGGTCTTGCCACAGTGACATCTAACCCGAGGAATAACAACTGGAATCTCTTCTCTATGACCGCCGCTGAAAGTAATCATAGTCCTCTGATATGAAGAATAATTAGAATAGAGATTGGATGCACCACAAACGGAACAAGGCTCGTTTACAGGGCTTGTGTTGCTTATACAGGAATTGAATATATCTTTATCTGAAATTTTTAAATAAAACATCTTGCAAAGTAGGGCTTTTACTCTTATCATAATAGTTGTTAGGGCAACTACGAAAGTAGTTGACTGGATATGGGAAAGAGTGAGACTTTGGACGGTGACACTCTTTCCTTTTTTTATAGTTACGGAAATGAGTATACACTAAATATGATTAATATAAAAGAGTGTCGCTGATAGCGACACGATGTAAGATTAACGAAATGATATTTAAGAATACAATATGTCGTTAGCTTGCCGTCTTAGGATAAGACAATTTGTCGGTTAACAATAAGGAAGAAATTGATGAGGAACAATTAGTTGAGTTATTAAATCTAAAAAATCAAGTAATAATTAAAAAGTCACCTAATTCAACAAGAGTTGTCCTACAAATACAAAACAGCAATTTTGATGATTATAAAGCGAAGTTCTCTGAAATAAGCTTAATAAAAGAAAAAATTAAAGCTCCTAAAAATGCAGGGAATCGCAGGATTTATAGAGCATTTAAATATTATGAGTATAGAATAGATAAATATATAGCTGAGAAGGAGAACAAGATTGATTCTATTCTAGAAATATTAAGTAAAATTAATTCTGCAGTACTAGTAGAAATAATGGTATCTACACATTCTGATGCTTATACGTTATTTGAATCACTAAACATGAGAGGAACGCCACTTACAGCGATAGACTTAATTAAAAATACATTGTTAGCAAAGAGCAGTATAAGTAAAACAACAACCATAGATAGTAGTTTTCAAAAATGGTCTGAGTTATTAGAATATATTGGTGATGACTATACGTTACAAGAACGTTTTTTCCGTCATTATTATAATGCATTTAAGGAAGAAATTAATGAATCATTTAAAACAATTACGAACAAGTATCCACTAGGTACTTTAGCAACTAGGTCTAATATCTTAAAAATATATGAGCAATTAATAGAAAAGGACCCAGTTAAGTTTTTAGATAATATTTTGGAAGCGGGAAAAATATATTCCTATATTCTTAATAATAACAGTGAGGATGAAAAGTCATATCAAAATGAATTACATAGTTTAGATAGAATACAAGGATCACCATCTTATTTACTTTTACTATTTTTAATTAAAAATCAAGTAGGATTGACATATACAGATGAACTACTTAAGCAAACAGTCCAGCTATTAGTTAAGTTCTTTGTTAGAAGAAATTTAACTGATATGCCATCAACTAGAGATTTGACAAAATGTTTTATGGACATTGTAAGCAACATTAAAGATAAAAAGGGAAAGGATGTATTATATTATATTCAAACAAAACTAATAGAAGTTTCTGCTACAGAAGCTGAGTTTATAGATAAGCTGAATGGTCCGGTTTATGACTTGAATATAGGTACAACCAGATTTATTTTGTGCTATATTGCAGAACAATTCATGACAAAGGAAATATATACTGATCTCTGGAAGCTTGATAATAATAGAAAATACATTTGGACAATTGAACATATTTTCCCCCAGGGCGATAATATACCTAAAGATTGGGTTGATATGATTGCAGATGGAAATCAAGAATTAGCTAAAGAATATAAGGCTCAATACGTACATACATTGGGGAACCTTACGATTACTGGTTATAATAGTACACTAGGAACTAAAAGCTTCATAGAAAAAAGGGACAGAGTAGATAGAAACGGAAAATTAGTTGGTTATAAGAATGGTATCATATTAAATCAAACAATAGAAAAAAAGAGTGAATGGAAGATTGATAATATTAAAGAAAGAACGCAGGAATTAGTTGCGCTATCATTGAAACTATTTAATCTTAAATAAGTAGTTTTAATACTTGCAAAAATTATTTAATCTGAACAATGCCATAATATTGATAGTATATTGTTAACATATAATAACCTCCTGCCCCAGCCATAGGAGGAGAACAAAAACAATTTGATAAATTGAGCATTCCCTCATAAGTACCATCATTATAATAATATGTTGAAGGCACACTGAAAGATGGATAGTTCATATAGTATGAAAGTTGTGAAGAATGGACTAGAAAGGTATAAGTAAAATTGCGAGTTACATATTTAGTTAAAGCATAAGCATTGCTTTCTTAGAGAAATTAATCCTTGATGACATTTTTTAGTCCTCTTTCATATTAGATTTTATGTATTCTGGATTCAGAAAATATGTCTCTGTAAGACGAGCTTACTATTAATTCATAAAAATGTCAATATATAACAGAAAATCTCCTAAATTAAATAATATATATTAAACCCCTTAACTTTATGGTTAAGGGGTTTTTTAAGGAGATATTAACTATTGCAATACACTGATGGCATCTAAAATGCTTTTTTCGTAGGCCCCCATGCCATATTTATCAACCTCGGACTTGTTCTTCTCTGCGTGGGTAAGACATCCTGCGCCGCCTACACATCCACCATTGCACGCCATGCCCTCGATGAAATTGCTGGGTAAAACATTCTTACTGGCCTTCAGAAGAGCAACACGGCAAGCTTCAATTCCATCACATGGCACTGCTTTAAGTTCGAAATCATTGAAGCCTTGTTCTTTCAGCGCCTGGGCAACAGCATTGGATAGTCCGCCACTACGAGCAAATATCCTACCATAATAGGAGGCATTATCCAGTACATCCTCTTTCATGGTAGTAATATCTAAACATTTACTATCAAATAGCGCTTGTAATTCTTCAAAGGTAATAACGCTATCTATATAAGGTTTAACTTCTTCTTTTTGAAATTCCATTTTCTTAGCCGTACATGGACCTATAAATACAACCTTTGCACCCGGTGTATGTTCCTTTATGTATTTGGATATGGCGGCGGCTGGTGAAAGATTATGTGAAATATGCTGTGACATATCTGGAAACTGTTTATTAATATAATCAACGAAGGCAGGACAACAGGAACTGGTTAGAAAACCCTTTTCGACAAGCTCCTTTGATTCCAAGTAAGCTACCATATCTGCACCCAGTGCTGCTTCAACCACAGTGTGAAAACCCAAGGCCTTAATTCCGCTAATTACCTGTCCTAGATTTGCATAAACAAATTGACTAGATATGGTGGGAGCTACTACAGCATATATTTTATAATTTTGATTATTATTACTTTTCTTAATAAGGTCTATTACATTTATAATGAAGGACTTATCCATTATAGCACCCCAAGGACACTGATACACACATGCACCGCAGGATATACATTTGTTATTATCAATCTGGGCAACCTTGGTTTCATTCATTGATATTGCTTTTATCTTACAGGCGCGTTCACAGGGACGCTTGTTATTTACAATCGCAGTGTAGGGGCAGACCTTTGCACAAAGACCACATTCAATACATTTTGATTTATCTATATGGGCTTTTTGATGGTGGTCAAAGGTGATGGCTTTCCGCTTGCATACATCCTCACAGCGATGTGCAAGACAACCGCGGCAGGCGTTAGTTACTTCATAGCCACCCACGGGACATTCATCACAGGCAATATCAATTACCTCGATCACATTCGGATTGTTTTTATCACCTCCCATGGC
>JAQVQL010000085.1 GCA_028701595.1 Herbinix sp. | reverse complement strand
AGGATTTCCACACAGCTACTTTTGGACACAATGTAGCTGGCGTAATAATGGAAATAATGCTCTTATGTTATCAATAGCGGAGATACCGATTGGAAACTTAACATTTATGGGTTGCATTGGCATTGTATATTATGGTGGAAAAGAATATCGATTGGCAACTTACTTAGGAGTGAAAATCAGAAAATATAGTAGGCATGAATTTTGGGTGCAACAAAGAGGATATGATTTGAAAGCTACTGTGATAGATGAAAATCCACATAATTTGCTTGCTCCGGTGAAAGGAAATATGACACGAACTGTTTATGAAAGCGTCGATTGTAGGGTACGTTACAGATTTATAGTTGATGGTAAGGTAATTTTTGATTTTATAGGCAGGGGCAGCTTTGAGAGAGGAATATGACAAAGCGGAATTACAGGAATGGTGAAGTACAAGAAAGTTCATCCTTTTGGATGGACTTTTTACTTATTATGTGCGTTATGAGATTCCAACTTTACCACTATCATTACTGATAGTTTTATTTATTAAATAAAAAAAGTATTGCATTTATTTCCAACAGGGTATATAATGACTTTATATTTAACAGGTGTTAAATATATAAGGAGAATTTTTTATTATGCTTATAAAGTTAATGATTAAAGATGTTAACGCGTGTATAAATCACTACTATATTAGTTTGTGAATTTGTCTAATTCATAAAGAGATAGCCATTCCTTACATCCTTGGCATGAAAGAAAATATAGAAAGATAGGGTAACAATATGGAAAAAAATTATCAGGAAATTATTAAAAAAGTAGAAAAAAATCTTTACAACTTTCTGTACAACATGGACGAACGCTATATTGACAATTTGATACATACGGTAGGTCGCTCTGCGGCAGAGGCAAGAAGCCTGGCAGCGTGGGATTGGACTCACGGAGTAGGTCTGTATGGATTATACAAATCCTTTGAGTACACAAAAGATGAAAAATATCTGAAATACATAGAAGACTGGTTTGATGACCGTATTCAAATTGGCCTGCCGGATAAAAATGTGAATACCGTTGCTCCGTTGCTGACAATGGCTTGTCTGTATGAGGAAAGACCTAATCCGCAGTACAAAGTAATCATGCAGGAATGGGTCGACTGGATTATGAATGACATGAAACGGACGCAGGAAGGCGGTATTCAACACGAACATGCGGAAATGGATAACAACCAGGAATTATGGGATGATACCTTGTTCATGACTGTATTATTCCTTACAAAATACGGCAGGTTATTTGATTGCCCGGAATATGTGGAGGAAGCAATATACCAGTTAATGCTACATGCCAAATATCTTTTGGATACTAAGACTGGGCTCTGGTATCACGGATGGAACTTTGTGAAGAGAGACAACTTTGCAAAAGCTTTATGGGGGCGAGGAAATTGCTGGATTACCGTATTCATACCTGAATTTATTGAAATGGTGGAGCTTAATCAAGGGGAAGAGGAATTTATACTGAACCTGTTTAGGAATCAGGTGGAGGCGTTAAGGAGGTATCAATCTGAGGAAGGTATGTGGCACACGTTAATTAATGATCCGTCCTCATACTTGGAAGCATCCGCCACCGCCGGATTTTGCTTTGGAATACTAAAAGGAGTAAGGAAGGGATATCTGGATAAGAGTTATATGGAATGTGGGCAGAAGGCCCTAAAGGCTGTGATTAACGGGATCAATGAGGATGGTGAGCTGATGAGGGTATCCTATGGCACTAACGTGGGACGTACCTTACAGCATTACAAAGACATACCGCTTGTAAAGATGCATTATGGACAATCGCTTGCGCTTCTTGCCCTTATTGAGGGGTTGATGTAATGGCGGAAGCTTTAAGTCTTCTAATTGACAAAACACCAGAAAATGGACTAAATTTAATAAAAGGACATACCAATAATATTCATTTTGATTATTTAATTTTCTTATGAACAGGGAGAAGCTATGAAGAGGACAATTTTTTTACAGGATGAGAGTGCTATCTGGTTAAAAGGAAATATTCACAGCCATAGTGTCTTTTCAGATGGTAGTCTGACACCTGAGGAGATGAAAGAGGCCTATAAGCATCATGGCTATGATTTTTTGGCAGTTACCGATCATGATATATACACTGATACCCGAATGCTAACGGAGGAGAAGTTTACTATGATTCAGGGTTTTGAATTATGGGGCAATGCTTCTAATGACAGAGATATTCATGTGCACTTTTTATGGGATGATAAAATTGAAGGAATTGAGCCGGGTCAGACGATTCATCTTCCAGCCAGAACGGGCAAGGAGTCTCTAGCACTATGCTACAAGCTACGCGAGAAAGGATGTTATGTTATGTTGAACCATCCGCATTGGTCTATGCTTACCAGTACAGAGATAGAGGATGATAACCCTTACGATGCTGTAGAGATTATTAATTATGGAACAGAGTGGCTGGAGAACACAGGAGATGGAAGTGTATTCTGGACAGAAATGCTTTATCGTGGCTGCAAGCTGTGGAACGGAGGCGGTGATGATAATCACAATCATATTGAACTAGACTCCATGTACAGCGATTCCTTTGGAGGCTTTACAGTAGTTAAGGCGGCGAATCGGTCTGCAAAGGCTATTATGCAGGCAATGAAGGCAGGAAGCTTCTATACCTCCACTGGTCCATCAATTTTTGATTTTTATGTGGAGGATGATGATATTCATGTGGTATGCTCTCCCTGCGAACGTATCTTTATCAGTGGGCAAGACAGACCGTTTCAACGCAAGATTGGAAGACATGTGACAGAATTTGTTACTAAACTTAAAGGACCTGAGAAATTGGTTCGTGCTGAGTGTATGGATGCAGCAGGACGCTCTGCTTATACGAATCCTATTTACTTGGATTAGGGGGATACATAATGAAATACTTAGAATATAAGTTTTTTTCGGGTGGCTTTATCAACCGTTTCCTGACGGTAGGGGTATTTGCCAAGGATAGTCTATTTAATAAGACTGTTCTTAAGGGCAATATGAATGAATGGCTGATAAAAGATCCTTCGTTTTTTGATAACCCTTGCAGAAAGGATCTTGTTAAAGAACGTATCGGTAATATTCCACCCTATATAGATTTAAGCGGACTGTTTCCAGGAGACGAGATTACGGTATTTGAACAGAGAAAGAAACTGAAAGTGTATTTCCCATTTGGGAATGTTGGTGTAGACGATTCAAATTTCTATACAAATCCTGCATATCTGAGAAGCTATGGATATTCATCTCTAGAGGTGCCGGAAGAGGAAACAGCAGAGTTCGAGCTTTCTACCTGTGGAGCGCTGACAGTCTGGCTAAACGACGATTTGGTGGCGGATTATGCTCCTTTTCAAAAGAATAGAGAGCAACATACCGTTATTACAATGAATTTGCGAAAGGGTACTAACAAGTTAGTTGTTTGTCTGGAGGACTTAGCGGAGCGAGATACAGCTTTTTATTACAAAATACGTTATATGGGCGAACAGGATATACGGATCCGAATTCCGGTAAGAGAAGAGACCGATATCGAAACCATAATGAAAGCGGAATATGAGCTTTCCCATATATATTTTGATAAGGAAGCTTATTTAAGCGAGCCAATATATCTAAACTTGAAATCCTTTACGGATGTGCCGGTACCGATGCTTCTCATCCCAGATAGAGCTATGGGTCCGAAGCAATATCAGATAGAGCCAGAGCAGAAGGGTATGACACTGTTTCATGCAGATGAGATACCTTCAGGCTATTATTTCTTTAGGTTGGATGTTACAGTATCCGGTATCACTATAAGTAATGTGATTGGTACATATTCGTTAAATACCCGGTTTATGGAGTATCATGAGGATACCTATGAGGAGCGGAAAGAGCGAATTAGAGATATTATCCGTAATGCAGATAAAAAAAGTGATTACCGTGCGGTGGTAAGGTTGCATGATGGAGAAACCCCAGATAATCTGGAAGAAATTCTGTCCAATCATCTGGCCTGGGTAAATGAGAAGCGAGATTGCTCGGATTTTCGTCTTATCATCATGATGTATATGTATGTAAAATTTTCGGACCGTTTTTCCGAGAAGCTGAAGCGTGATGTGGAAGACGCTATGGTGGGATATCGCTACTGGGCTGATGAACCTGGCGATGATGTAATGTGGTTTTTTAGCGAAAATCATGCATTGATGTTTCACATTTGTCAGTATTTTGCAGGAAAAGTAATGCCAGAACGAATCTTTACCTGTAGTGGTCTGACGGGAGAAGAGGCGTGTAAAAAGGCCGAAGGACTTTTGAATAAATGGTTTGATAGTTTCACTACAGAATTTGCATCAGAGTGGAATTCCAGTACTTATCTACCTATTGATATCATGGGTCTTGCTTATTTATATAATTTGACACCAAAAGACTCTTCTTTACATGAGAAGGCAAAGAAGGCACTGGACATGCTGGCCTTTTCTCTGGCAGTTAATGAGCATAGGGGCAATATCATGACCAGCTTTGGAAGAACCTATGAGAAAGAGCTTAAGGGAAGCTATAGCACAGGAATGACCTCCTTACTATATTTACTCTATAATGCTGGATATATGAATGACCATTTTAGGGCACTAGTACCGATTATTGTGGGAGACTATGAGCCTCCAAAGGAATATGAGCAGTATGTAAGGCTACAGGGGAATGAAGAACTAATTCATCAGAATACACAGGGAATTAACCAGCTTGTAAACCTCTATCTATATAAGAATTCCAAGGCACTTCTATCTACTGCTGTCGGTTTAAGACCCTATGAGTCAGGCTATCAGGAGAATGTTGTCCAGGCAACCCTTGACGGATCAGCTCAAGTGTTCATCAATCATCCAGGGGAAATCAAGATATATGGTTATGGACGTCCTGGTTTTTGGGCGGGTAATGGAAGCCTGCCATTAGCAGTTCAGTACAGAAATATTAGCATTCTAAGATATCATATAAATGGGGAAAGAAAGCTTGATTATACTCATGCTTATGCACCACTAAATGAGTTTCATAGCTATAAGAAGAGTGAGTATGCGATGGCACTTAAAAAGGATGATGGCTATATCGGCATTAGAGCTTTAAATGGTCTCTATATGCAGGAGGAAGGACCTTGTCGTAGTCGTGAATTTATCAGCCCAGGGCGTGACAATGTCTGGATACTGAAGGTGGGAACTTATGAAGAGTACCGAAATGTAGACGAACTATTAAGAGATATGGAGCAAATAGAAATAATAATGGAGGATAATAGTAAACTAATTGTAAATGATGGTGGGGAGTATTATCTGATAGAGAATAATATCCTGTTTGTAAATGGGGAAAAGGTTCACTCCTATCCATTAGATGTAGAGGGGAAGCTTGAAGTATCAGGAGGAAAGTGGGCAGGTATAGCTAATTCTGACCGTATTTGAATATATAATCACTATAACTTTGTATTGGGGAGCATAATAGCTCCGTTATTGGTAAATAAAAATCTCATACAGTTAGGAGCAATATTATGGAGCAGGTAAAAGAAAAGAAGTCCTTTGGAAGTAAAATGAAAAGCACATGGAACAAGGTAATCCATAATCCGACTTTTACATTTAAGGAACAGCTTGGATATTCAAGCGGTATTATGGGCAATGCAATGACTCAGGATGTGGAGGCATATGTTCTTACATTGTTCTTGGTAAGATTCATGGGAATTGATTCTGCAGTTATCCTTATCCTTATGGCTGTTGCTAAGATTGTAAACATCATTTTGGATCCTATAGCCGGAGTACTATTGGATAAAACCACAAGAAAAGGACGGAGCATGGCAAAAAGTATGATTCTGTTTTCGCCGTTTCCGTTGGCGATATCATCAATTCTTTTATTCGTTGTACCGGGTGTGAATCTAAGTGCAAGAATAGCCTATGTATTTGTCTTTTATCTAATATACTGTATAGCAGATGGGTTTTATGATATGTCAATGATGACCATATCAGTTCGTATGACGACTAATCCTTCTGACAGAAAGAATTTCTATACAGTAGCTCAGTTTGCATCCACCTTTGGAGGCATGATACCAAGCGGATTTATACCCATATTTGTCGCAGCATATATGGAGTATGAGGCTACTGTATATCTTGTTTTTGCTATAGTGTTTGGTTTGATTGGACTTGCTATGATGCTTGTACCATATTTCACATTAAAGGAAAAAACCAAGGCAAAGTGGAGAAAGCCTGCTAACGCTAAATTGAATTTTAAAGCACTTATGTTGAATAAGCCTATGTGGCTACTAATAATTTCTGGAGTTATTGCTTCTATCCGAACAGTTTGTTACGGGCTTCTTGCTTTCTTCTATCTTGAAACACTTGAAGCCTTCTGGATGGCTACTCTTGTAGGAGTAATAAGTGTAATTTTGTCATATATAGGCATAGCTCTTGTTCCATTTATTGGGAGTAAGCTGTCATCAAGGGATATTTTTGTTTACGGATATCTTCTTACAGGTATTATGTATATAATTCTCTTAATGGTTGGATATAAATCATTTGTACTGATTGCAATCTGTATAGGTTTTGCAGGATTTCCAAATGGAGCAATGAGTGCATCTAAAAAAATACTTCTTGCTGACAGTACGGACTATATGGAGTACAAGATTTTGAAGAAGTATAATGAACCGATAAGATGTGAATCCATGGTGTTTGCTCTTAACTCTATGGCAAGCCGCATAAGCAATTTATGGAGGGATCTTCTACTTCCTGCCGGTCTTGTTATTATCGGCTATGTAAGCGCCAAGTCTTTTGGAGCCTCTACCATTAACGTAGTGCAATCAAATCAGACCTTAAATGGGATATTCTACCTTTTAACTATAACTGGAATAGTGGGTAATCTCATTCCAGCCCTGATTATGTCCTTTGACAACTATACTGGAAAAAGGAAAGAGAAGATACTTGAGGAATTAAATGAGATGCGGGCTAAAAAAGAAGAGGAATGGAATAAGGAACAGGGCAATAATCTTATTATTGCAGATGAGGGGGTTACACTATGAAAAAAACCACACGCTTAATAGTATTTGCCATCTGTCTTGTCTTTCTTGTCATATCCTTGTCTGGTTGTGAAAAGGAAAATAAATATATTAATTTAGGTGTATATAATTCAACTGATGCTTTAAGCCTTTATCTAAGCGGAACTGCCAATTCTCTACTTAAGGTATCTACATATGTGTATTTTTCTGATGACATAGAAATGACAATGGATAAGATAACCAGACAAAAGCAGGGAATAGATATTGCATATATTAATGCTGACGAGATCTCCTATGCAATGGAAAAGGACAATAATCTTACTGTGGTTTATGTGGACTGCTTTAATACGGATGGTTCCATAAGAGGAATATGGGTGGCATCGGATGAATGGATTAAAAATACTCCAACCTATTCAAAAAAATACATAGAAGCACTGGTAAGATGCACAGATTACCGTGATGGTAATATGACCATGAGCTATGAGGAGGCAAAGGCTTCAATTGAGGGTATGAGGGATTTTGATTTTACTAAGCTTACTGAAGTTATGCAGTACTGTGCTATTTTCTCGAATTCCAATCCTGTAGACGGAAAGCCTCAGGATATATCTGATAGTTCTTTTGTAACCTATGATGTAGAAGGCATGTATGAAATGTTTAAGGACTTTTCAAGGCAGCAGGGTGCCGGATATGAGCTTTGCTTAAATCTATATAACCAGTATTCAGATAACGCTATTGATATAAAAGATTTTACAGAGACCTTTGATTTGTCACTAATGATTAACGCACTTCAAGCCTTTATTGAAACAGAGTAGGTTCAATTAAGATACAAAAGATACGAATTATTTAATGAAACCACAATTAAAAAGCAGATAGCATTAGACTGTAACAGTAGATATTATAATTGTATCAAGGAGTGACATATGAAAAGTAAAAAGAATAGCGGTAAAGGAAGAAAAGTGCTTTTATCCTCAATATGTGGGACATTGGCATTAACATCAGGAGCCTTTATTATGTTTTTTCCTGTAACATACAAGATCGACCGTTCTCTTGTTATGCAAAATACGGAATATAATGTTGTAAAGGTTGATGGCGAGTATAATTCTCTTGCCAAGGTAGATGCTTTTGGTAATTATCTTGATGATGATTTTAAGATTGTTGCGTTTACAGATATGCATCTAGATACATATAAGGCTAAGGGTAATGTGACCATAGAGATGCTTGTAAGAAATATATCCTCACAGAAGCCAGACTTGGTAGTGTTTGTAGGAGATAATGTTACATCAGCTCTAAACGCAAGGCGTGTGAAGCAGCTAGGTAAACTTATGGAGGAGCTGGGAGTATACTGGACACTGGTTCTTGGAAATCACGAAGGAGATAACAATTTAAGCATATCCCGACAGAAGATGATTGACATCTTTGCTTCCTATCCCCATTGTCTGGTTGAAGCTGATAAAAAGGTGACAAAAAGCGGGGAAGCCTTATGGGGAGTTGGAAACCATGTCATTAACCTTCTAGATTCCAAAGGAGAAATACGCCAGTCTCTGTATTTTTTTGATAGCGGAGCTGACATGACCGAAGAGGATATAGAAAATTATAAAGAAGAAATTGAATCCACAAACAAGAGGACAGATGATTATATAAAGGACAGCCAGATACAGTGGTATAAGGAGACGGTCAGTAATATAAATAATATAGCAAAGAAGACAGTTAAATCCGTTATATTCAGTCATATACCTTTGGTGGAGTTCAATACAGCTTATGAGAAAGCGATAGAGGAGCATGCTGAAGCTGAACTTCTTCATGGAACCAAGCTGGAGACGGTATGTTCATCAGGACATAATAACGGATTATTTGAGGTGATACAAGATTTGGGATCCACACAAGCTTTTGTATCAGGTCATGACCATGTCAATAATTTTGCAGTTAAGTATAAAGGGATAATACTTGCATATAACCAGAACAGCGGATACAGCAGCTATAATATAGTGACAAAAAAGAAATCTGATACCCTTATACAGGGATTCACAGCTTACACGA
>JAQVQL010000084.1 GCA_028701595.1 Herbinix sp. | reverse complement strand
CTTTAGAGCTCTTGCATAAAGAAAGCTATGATGCGGCCATGATAGATATTAAGATGCCCAAGATGGGTGGATTAACCCTAATTCATAGACTTAGGGCAGAAGGATTCCCCAACCTCCCAGTAATAATATTAAGTGGGTATTTTGATTATACGAATGCAAAAGCAGCTATGGATTGTGATGTAGTCACATATCTTTTGAAACCGATACAGCCCAATCATTTGGAAGAGGCACTATATAAGGTAGAGGAGCAGATTAGGCAACAGAAGCTAGATAGAATTTATCGCAACAATCATGAACTTAATTCCGTGATGTTGTATATAAATCAAATGCTGAGCGCTAGTTATAACTTAGCGTCAGAGCAATGTCTAGGACGATATTTCAAAAATGCTAAGGGCTACTATTATTTACGACTTGAATGGGATAGAAAGCCTGAAAATGATTTTGATAAGAAAATATTGAAGCAAAGGGCGTTTTGCCAAAGATACCTCTATAAAGCGCTTCCAGTTCAGACTCCAGGTAGAGCTAGGAATGAATTAACCGAGTATGGTTTTGTGATAACTGATTTGACATTGATAAATAGCAATACGACACTAGAGGAATATATCATAAGCCTTCTACAAGAACTAGTGAAAGCAGGATTTGAGAAAATTAAGATTTGTCATGGGCAATATGTGGATTCGGTTACGCGACTCTCTGAATCATACAGAACAGCTATAGAGCCACTATCGAGCACTAGAGACTGTTCAGGAACAGAGCTATTGATGCAGATAGAGGAATATATTAAGATGCATTTTAGAGAAACAATAAGTATAAGCTCTATAAGTAAACATTTTTATATTAATGCAGCTTATTTGGGGCAGATCTATAAAAAGCAATATGGAGTATACATTAAGGATTATCTGAATAGGTTGCGATGCGAGGAAGCTGCAAGGCTAATTCTAACAGGGAATGAAAAAATATATAGAATTGCAGAAATGACAGGCTTTAATAATGCCAATCATTTGATTCAGGTGTTCACCCGTGAAATGGGCATGACGCCCAGTAAATACAGAAAAGATAGGGCAATACCGAAGTAGATATAGGAGGGAGGGGTTGCATTTGAATAAATCCGGATATTGGCTAAAAATTACAGTGGCTTTGCTAGCAGGTTTGTCGATTGTATTATTTCTTCTTCTATACAGTTGGGATTTTAATGATAAGCAAGAGGAATATAAGGAATTTACAGCATTTTTTGCTTTTTCAGGCCTCGGCCACGAAACTAATAAGAATAACCGTATACAAAATAAAATCGAAGAACTAACTAATACCAAGGTTAGTATTTCATGGATTGGGAATAAAAAGCTTGAAAACATTATAGATAAGATGATAGCCAGAAAAGAATATCCAGATTTTATTGATGGAGCGAAAGCTACCTCGCAGTTAATTCTATCCGGAGCTTATATTCCTCTTGAGGATTATTTGCAGGACTATCCGAATCTATATTCATATTTATCTGAGGATGAATGGGAACTAATGAGAAGCGATGACGGGCATATATATATTATACCTCAGTTTGGTATTGTTTATGGAAATGAGACAGATACATCCCATAGAGAAGAGGCTTTTTTTATACAGAAGGATGTGTTGAAATGGGCTGGTTATCCGAAGGTAACAACTGTAAAAGAGTATTTTAACTTGATTGGAGAGTATCTTAAGACTCATCCAACTATTAACGATAGACAGACTCAGGGCTTCTTAATATTATGTGATGGTTGGCGTGGGTTTTCCTTATCCAATGTGCCACAGTTTATTGCGGGATATCCAAATGATGGATGCGCAATTGTAGATGACAAAACAAAGACTGCAAAACTATATGATTTTATACCTGAAGCAAAAGAGTACTACCGCTTACTTAATGAAGCATATCACTTTGAGATCCTTAAGAGTGATACATTTGTGATGACCTATGAGCAGTATATCAGTCAGCTTAAAACAGGAAGCGTGCTTGGAGTTATTGATCAATACTGGCAGTTTGAAGCAGCACAGGAATCGCTGTATGAACAAGGATTACCAGAACGTACATATGTCCCTCTCGGACTTACGATTGAGGATGGAGTAACTGAGCGTTATCGAAGTGTTGAGGCTCTTGATATTTCCAATGGGATAGGGATTTCGGTGAGTTGTAAGGATGTCAGGGGAGCCCTATCATATATCGATCAACTTCTAGGTCAGAACATAATGAAATTGAGATTCTGGGGTGAAGAGGGCATTGACTATAATATTGATGAGGATGGCTTATTCTATAGAAGCGAGGAGCAGCGTAAAAATGCCTCCTCTATGAATTACTTGGCTGATAATTTTTATACTTTATACTATTTCCCACACTTTGATGGGATGCTTGCTGACGGAATAAACACTATTCGACCCGCAGAACAGCCCAAGGAATTCTTCGCGGCTTTACCTGATTATGATAAGGAGCTACTAAATGCTTACGGTTATCAGACATTTGTTGATTTTCTAAATAAACCAGAGGAGGAAAATGCCCCATGGTTTCCACTCTATTCTTTCACCAATAATTTGAATCCAAAATCTGAAATCGGTAAAATTAATAAGAGATTGGAGGAAATACGTAAGGAATGGCTCCCTTTGGTGATAATGTCAGAAGAAGGACAATTTGATATCATGTGGGAAAATTACAGTATAGCATTCCATAATCAGATTGATATAAATATATATGAGAATGCACTGACTGAGGAGATAGGACTAAGAAGTAAGAAGTAATCTTGCTTTTTATAGTATTATATCTGTGAAATTATAGAATTCATGTAAATAAACAAAACCCTTCTAAAATATGTATTATAGTCTTTGTATGAAATACTTATAAAGGAGGGTATATTTATGGAGAAATCCAAAGGTTACTACAGTTATCGTAGAAAAGACAGAAGACTAATGGGGATTATTGCACTAATTCTTGCATTCTGCCTCACTTTACCAGGAACGTTTTTGAATGTAAAGGCAGCTGGTAATGAGGGAACCTGGAGCACAATTTTACCTATGGATGCAGAATGGAGCTATTGGTATGGGGATACCTCAGAACCGATTGCAAAGGATGGTTGGCAATCAGAAGATTTTGATGCATCGTCATGGACAAGCCTCAAGGGGCCTCTTGGATATGGTTCAGCATCAAAGGTGCCTGATGTCTCCTATAGTTCTATGACCGAAAATAACAAGGTCCCTTATAACAGTCCGGATGGCACCATAGAGACACTTAAGGTACCTAGCACATATTACCGTACAGAATTTAATATTGCTGATATTAATAAGGTGAAGATGGTATCAGGTACTGCACATTATGATGACGCGGCAATTGTATATGTAAACAATGTTGAGAGAGTACGCCTAGGTGCGTTTGCAGATGGCTTTGATGTGAAGACTTCAGCTGCAATTACCGGCGGAGATGCTACAGGAGCTACAAAACTTGATATTCCTGTTGTAAATCAAAAGGTTAATATGCTTGCAAGCTGGTTTAAGGAAGGTAAGAATACTATTGCCGTAGTAATGTTTCAGGATACTGGCTCTAGTTCTGACTGTCTTTTAGGCTTAGAAATTGAAGCATGCGACACCTTGACCCTCGAAGCACCAGATCGAATCAATGTAACATTTTACGATAATACAGAGACTAGTAAAGCAATCACATGGATTTCTGACGGAAATGGAGAGGAAAGCATTGTTCAATATGTGGAAGCATCCGATATTTTAGAATCTGCCATTGACTGGAGTATTGCAAAGGTTGTTAAGGCTGATCGTACCGAGGGAGCAGAGGTAGTAAATAAGGCTATTCTTACAGAATTGAAGACAGGAGTAAGCTATTTCTACCGTGTAGGCGGAAATGACACTTTCAGCTCAGTAGGCAAATTTACGACTGCTGATGAGAATGACGGAAGTTTTTCCTTCATACATGTTACCGATCAACAAGGCTCATCTGAAGACGATTTTAATAATTGGTCTAAGAATATCGCAGGAGCGATGAAAGCATTTCCACAGACCTCCTTTATTCTAAATACAGGTGACTTCGTTAATGATGGACTAGATGAGACAGAATGGAAGTACTGCTTTAACCTAGCAGCAGATACTATAATGAATACAACCTTGGTTCCTGTAGTTGGAAATCATGAAGGTTATGACTATCTAGGAAGTTTTGATAAGCATTTTACTGTGGATGCACCTAGAAACGCTATTAAAGAAAAAGGAAGCTATTATGCCTTTGATTATGAGAATACACATTTTGCAGTCTTGAATACAGACGAAAAAGAAAATGAAGATTTATCAGCAAAGCAGCTTCGTTGGCTAAAGGCTGATTTATCAAGAGCAAGCAAGAATACAGACACTGATTGGATTATTGTTGCATTACATCGCTCTTTATATTCCAGCGGTGATCACTCTACTGATGGGGATGTTATTAACTTTAGAACATCCATAGGAAAACTCTTAGATAAATATAAGGTAGATGTTGTATTATCCGGCCATGACCATGTATATATGAGAACAGAATCTCTATATGCAGGTACAGCTCAGGATTATGTGACAGAAGAGATTGATGGCGTTACATATGCAGTTAATCCTAACGGAACGACCCATATCATTCCTGCAACCATTTCAACAAAGAATTATGAGCTTAATAAGAATGCAGATTATCGCATTTTACAGGCTGCAAGGCGAGAGGGCACATATGACAACGGACGCCAGAAGTTTGTTAGCTATTCATTACTTACGGGCTCCAAATATTATCCGGAAGAAATTGATAAGGACTCCTCTGTATTTGTTAATATTGACATAAAAGATAACAAACTAATAATGGATACCTATGCAGTAAAAAATGGAGCTGTTGATAAGACCCCATTTGATAGCTATGCTATCCTAAAGGATTCTTCAAAAGAAACAAAGGCAATAAAAAAGAGTAATGATGTAATTGATAAGCTAAATCCAAAAGATTATCCGTTTACGGGTGAGGGCGGTAATACAGCAATAGATAAAAATATATACGAAGATGTTGTCTATGATGCAGAAGCATATTTCTTCGAGAATATGGGTACCCAGGGGGATATTTGGTATTACTATTATGAGGAAAATGATAAGCTGAATGAGCTTACTCCAATGAAAGGCAAAGAACTTAAGGATGGAACAACTGGTTTGGAGCTTATCTCGGATAGTCTTTACTCACAGCATCCGGATGCAGTAAATATAGGCAATGACAGTGTACAAAACGGTTCAGTTCGTCTATATGATGGTGCTCATGATGGAAATCCGAGACCAGAGGGTGAGCGTATGACTTTAGTGCCTTATTCCGATGAGAGTAATGAGGCAGGCAAGGATGATATCATAGTTGCATGGAAAGCTCCAAAGACAGGCTGGATAAAGGTTACTGACTGGAATCCTGAATTTGTAGGAATAATTCCTGCTGTAAAATATCTTAATAGTTACGACGGCTTTTGGGTTGACGTTCGTCTAAAGAAGGGTTCGACTGGCTCACCTACCGATGCTATTAATTATAGAGAGGACAGTATTTCTGTACTTGATACAAAATCTTATCAGGAGGATGGAGACGGTGTTGTATCAGGTGGAGCTCCAAAGCTGATTGATAAGGGTGGTATGTTCGATGGTACATATACTGAAGGAGCTTTTGTTCAGGTGAGTGATTTGATTTATATAGAAGAAGGAGACTTTATCTACTACGTTGCTCATTGTGGTAATAATTATGGCTGGAGAGGTGTTATCCTTGATTCTAGCATCAAGTATGCATCAAATGATGTAGTAGATGAATCAACACAAGCTCCTGGTCAGGAGAGCGAGGACACTGATAAAGAGCCTACAATTTATACAGTAGTAGCAGGCGATTATCTTAAAAAGATTGCTAAGAAGCTTTTAGGCTCAGAATCCGACTGGAAAAAGATTTATGAGTGGAACAAGAGCGAAATACTAGACCCCGATAAAATATATATCAACCAAAAACTTTATATATATTAGTAAAGTGAATTAATCCAATATTGCCCCACAGAATCCCGGAACATACAAACAACTGACAAATATATAAACAGTGTGTTCCGGGTTTTTTGATATCCAGAAGTAAACCCCATCGTGATAAAGTATATATATTAAAGAGCATTATTTGCAATATATATAACATAAATTGCAATATATTATGTATATAATGCGAGTATAATATAGTAAAGTAAATACTCAGGGAGGGGACAGTTATGAAGAATTTCATTAAAAGCTATGCCACACCTTTGATTCTGTTGTTTTCCATTCTATTAGGTGGAATTGTCGGAGTTATCATGGGGCCAGATGCAAAGATGTTTGAGCCCTTGGGTCAGATCTTTCTTAATTTAATATTTACCTTAATAGTACCTCTTGTATTCTTTAGTGTAACATCATCCATAGCAAATATGGGCGGAATGAAAAGGCTTGGAAAGATTATGGTTAACATTGCACTTGTATTTGCGGTTACAGCCATTATATCAGCAGCTATTACAATTATAAGTGTATTTGTAGTCAATCCTACAGAAGGATTAGGACAGGACACCATTCAGACTATCTTACAGGACGCAGACGGAGAGATTAGTGAAGAAGCTAAGAAGCTTTCATTACCCGAGCAGCTTGTAAAAACCGTTACAGTAGGTGATTTCTCGGCTTTATTCTCAAAAAGTAATTTACTGCAGTTGATCGTGATATCAGTTATATGCGGAATTGCGATTGCGATGGCAGGAGAGAAGGCAAAGGCCTTTAAGGATTTCATGAATGCAGGCTCTGCTGTTATAATGAAAATGATTAAGATAATTATGTATTATGCACCTATAGGACTGGCCTGCTATTTCGCATCTATAATAGGTCAGCTGGGAACACAGATTTTAGAAGGATATCTTAAGGTGTTTCTAATGTACTTAGTTGTATCCATAATATATTACTTCGTATTCTTTAGTATATATGCCTATGTAGCGGCTGGAAAGGCAGGAGTAAAGGCACTCTGGAAAAATGCAGTAGCACCTGCAGTAACAGCTTTGGCTACTTGCTCCAGTGCAGCGTCAATACCTGTTAATTTGGAGGCCGCTAAAAAGATCGGAATTCCTGATGATATCGCAGAAACAGTTATTCCATTAGGCGTAAATACACATAAGGATGGTTCTGTAATCGGTGGAGTCTTTAAGGTTGTATTTCTATTTGGACTATTTGGCATGGATTATAAGAACATTCCAATGCTTTTATCAATCATGGTAGTTAGTTTACTGGTTGGAGCTGTTATGGGAGCAATTCCCGGAGGCGGAATGATAGGAGAGATGCTAATCCTTAGCATATATGGATTTCCTCCAGCTGCATTACCAGTAATAGCAGTAATAAGCACAATCATCGATGCTCCAGCAACCCTTCTTAATGCCTCAGGTAATACAGTATGTGCAATGGTAGTAGCAAGACTTGTAGACGGAAAGAATTGGCTAAAGAGCAAGATATAAAGAAACAGTACCAGGTACCAATGTTAACTTCAGACTGCAATTTGGTTAACATTGGTACCTGGTACCGTTTTAATTATTTAACAGTAACTATACTTCTTACAAGTAGACCATCTATTTCGGCTATTATCTTAGCGGTTCCTGGTGCTATTCCGGTTACAACTCCATTTTCATCTACTATAGCAACTGATCTTTTATTTGACATCCAAATTACATCGCTATTGCTTCCTAGAATATTTAGCTTAAATGTTTCACCCTCATCAAGATAAAGAACACTATTTTGCATTTGTAATACCTTAATATCAGCAGATACTGATGATCCATTTATGCTAGCATAGATTTTGGTGCTACCTGGTCCTCTAGCTGTTACTTTTCCGTTGCTATCAACTGTAGCTACTCGTGTATTACCTGAGGACCATTTAGCTTGGTCCTTAGTTCCTTCAACCTTAAGCTTTACAACAGTTCCGTAGTTGGGAGTGTCAAGGGTGAATCTTCCGCCATATTCTAAAACCTTAGATTCATGATTAAGACCGATAACAGTAATTTTACTAATTATATTCTTACCATTGAAGCTGGCAGTAATAGTAGCAGTGCCATTTCCTGTGGCGGTTACTAAACCATTTTCGGAGACGGTTGCAACTTTTTTGTTGTTTGACTTCCATTTTACTGTATTGTTAGCTCCCCATAGGGTAAGAGCAGAGGTGTCGCCTGGTTTTAATGTTACATTTTTCTTGTTGATTTGAACAATTGTAACCTTGGTTCTAAGGGTTTTGTTGCCAACATAGGTGTAAATAGTGGTGCTTCCCCACCCTTTTGCCGTAATTCTTCCACTGCTTGATACGGTAGCAGCACGGTTATTAGCTGATTTAAAAGTTGGCTTTAAATTGCTTCCATAAACCTTCAGAGTTTTGTAATGACCTGTTTCCAATGTTAAATTGGTTTCATTTAGATATACCCTATTAGCAGCTTCTGCTATTTTATCCTTTGTAAGAAATATTGCTGAGATTAAAGCAATACTTGCGAGTATGTAGGTTAAGTACCTAAACCTCTTCTTCATTTGAAGTTCCTCCTAACTATGTACATAGGTTAATAAGTTACAAATAAATTCAGCAATATACATAATATTACTCAATCTTACTGAATTTGCTTTTTAATTATAGCCTACTTGGTTATTGGATTCATTATTAAAATAATGGAAATAGTAACGGTATTTTGTTATTTTAGACATAATAAGGAGTATTGTAGTATTTTGTGGAAGACACATGATGACTACAACAACGATGATGATTACAATGACGACGATGACGACGGCGATGACGAGAATGACGAACAATAATGATTAATTAAAGTCTTCTTGTCATGTGGAGAGCAATCTGTCGAGCGTGTAGTGACAGTGTTAGCAGATGATGCAGAAGCAGAAGATGATTAGGAATGGTAAGAGACTGAGAAATTAATTGCTTGTATAAGATGTCATAGTTGATGAAATATCGACTATGACATCTTTATTGTTAATTAATCTATTATGTAGGGATTTACTGTATAATCTATGCCATTTGCAGCAAATTGCTTTTTAATTCTA
>JAQVQL010000083.1 GCA_028701595.1 Herbinix sp. | reverse complement strand
TTAGTGTGTCCGAGAATTTAATAAGTAGAACATTGGATGCAATTAGGCTTAATGAATCAAATGATTCAGATAGGGACAAGGGAAATAATAAGTACAAGGGACCATTGTTATTCAGGCATAACCGCACCTTGGTCACAGTTGCGGCAGCAGCTTTGATACTGGTTGTTGGCTTTAGTGCATTAAGGACTATATCACCTATTGGTATGAAGAGCGAGATGTCGAAATCAGATAATTCTGCTAGCTATGACGATGCAGGAAAAACAGAAATGTTTTCTACTACTGAAAGAGCATTTGAAGAAGATGCTGTTGCTTTTGAATTTGATGAATTAGGTGAAGAATTTAAAGCAGATTCTAAGATAGATGCATATACAGGTGCAGGTATTTTAGAAGATGCAAATAAAGAAGGCGAACCATCTTTAGATAATGATATGGTGACAACGAAAGATGAAGAACCAGATAGCCCTAATTCAAACGACAGAATCGTATCATCTAAGGGAGATATATTAACAATTACTGATATAATATTAACTGAAGCCACTGATGCAAAAGAGATTAGTGTGGCTTCTCAGACCACAGATGATATGAATATCATATCTGATAAAGAGCAGATAGAAGCATTTTATTCTATGATGGAGAAGTATTCATTCATGGAGAATACAATAGTAGATACAGATATGCATTATGTAGTTAATATTACATCTGAGGATAAAGAAAGTCAGATTAGTATTGGAGAGAGGGCAATAACTGTAGATATTGTTCATGATGGTATAATGTCGCAAAGCATATATAGTACGGCTGACCATATTATGCTTCTTAAGGATTTAAAGGAGCTATTAGGAGATTAATATATGATTCTATAAAGCAAAAATATCCCTCTTCTAAAATATAGATGAGGGATATTTATTCTTATGTTGATTGTTGATGATACTATTTTTCAGTTTCATCTTGGGTATCGTTGTCATTTAATACTGCATCGGTTTCATCTTGGGCATCGTTGCCATTTAATACTGCATCAGTTGCTTCGAGTTCATCATCGGAATTTTCTACTTTAATGTTTTCTTGATCTATTTGTATTGACACATACTCTCTAGATTCGCCATCTTCTTCCTCATTAATTAAATCATCAAAATCATCAAAGTCATCCTCGAAATCATCAAAATCATCGGTGGTATCATTCTTAATGAATTTCTTATAAGCAAAATAGGCACCTGCAGCAAGTGATGCAATAGATAGAGTGCCAAATACAAATTTACCAAACTTTTTCATATGCTTCTTCTTCCTTTCGTTTTAATTATAATTATATACTATTCTATTATTATAATTCTGATATGTAAAGCTAAATTAAAATTAACATGCAAAATTTAGAAATTATTTATATAATTATAATATTCTACTAATATTCATTAATTTTGTATCTCTTTTCGTCTTTACAAGTATGCTTAAATATCATATTATGATTATGATGCAAATACATTAAGATTCAATAAAAAAACACAAGAATACAATGATAAAGGAGACCGAATAAATGGAGCAATTACGTATATGGCTAGACATTGCCTGTGAGGCCGGAACGTTAATGTTTGAATTCATAGGTGTAATAATTCTAGTACTAGCCGGTTTGATCGGTATATATAATTTTATTAAGAAAAATCCACATACCAAACTGGAATTAGCAAAAGGGATGTCACTAGGACTGGAATTTAAGATGGGTGGCGAGATACTTAGGACAGTTGCGGTAACTAGATGGAATGATTTAGCCTTGGTAGGAGGAATAATCCTTCTTAGGGCAGCTCTTGCCTTTCTTATTCACTGGGAAATGAAAAAAGATAATGAGGATAATGGTAAAGATAACTCTTAAGAAAACATTAAGTTTTATATCAATATTTTGACAAATAGCTACTGCTATGATACTATATATAGTATAAATGAAGATAATCTGCGCGTATAAACATAGGAGGAATTAGTATGAAGAACAACCCAGGCAAGAAGGGCGCTTTTATTATGGTAATGGTACTTTTATTAACACCATTACTATGGCTACAGAGTGAGTCCATTGCATATGCAGCAACACCAACCTTCAATGAAACCAAGGTTGAAATTATTGGCGAGGATGAGACATACCAGTTGGATATAAAGGATAAAGTAGCTGACAGTAAATATAAGTGGTCCTCATCTAATACCAAGGTGGCTAGGGTTTCAAGTAAAGGTGTTGTTACCACAGTAGGTAAGGGTACAGCAAAGATTAAATGCAAAATAACCTATCCTAATAAGAAAACAAAGACTATTACTAGCAAGATAACAGTAGTTATTCCAGCAAATAAGGTTCTGATTAATAATGCCACTGAAGTAAATGGTGCCCATATTATGCAAGTAGGAGATATTTATAATTTTAACAGAGATATCGTTCCTACAAATTCCTCTGATAAGACCTATTGGTCTCTAGGCGGTGGAGATATAACATGTCTTGAGGTTACCAACAGCTCAAGCGGAATCGTTAAGGCTAAAAAGCCGGGTAAAGCCATTCTTGTGGCTACGGCAGCAAAGACGGCTACAGAGGAGGATGCGATAAAAAGCATAGTTAATGATGCAATAATAATAGAAGTGGTTGGGCCTTCTGCAGCAGTTGGCTCGGTAGATATCGTAGATAGTACAGTAATAAAAGCTGTATTTGACAGCCCTATAGATGAAAGAACAATTATCGGAACGAACAATACCTTGTTAGACAGTATAGATATATCACTTAAGAAGAATATTAAAGGAGTATTGGCGTCAGATCCAGGAAAACTTACTGCACAGCTATCCTCCGATAAAAAGACATTAACCATTACTTCCACCAATCGTTTTGAGGGAGAGTATGGAATTAACTTTTCAGACAAGATTAAGACGGCAGATGGAATTACTATTACAGATTATTATAAGCTAATAAGCTATGTAGATAATGTTGCACCGGATATTCTGGATGTTAGGATGGATGATTCAGGAATGATTGCAACAATAGTATTTACTGAAGCAATTGATTTTTCTGGATTAAATGTAACAGGAGCGAGCGTATTACCCGGTCAAGCTACCACGCCCCTTGACAGGACGACAGTCAGCATGCTTAATAACAAGGGTAATTACATACCGAGTGAGGACAAAAAGTCACTGACAATTAATTTGTCAAGTATCGCATATACAGACTTTAATAAGATATTAACAGTAACTATAACGGGTATTAAGGATATGTCAGGTATTTCACCAGCAAGTTATACCCTTCCGGTAATTATGCGTCCTGATAACACTCCTAAGCCACAGGCAAGATTAATTGGGCTTGTAAGAACGGGTTATGATACTTTGACAGCAACCTTCGACCGTTCCATAAGGTCAGGTGGTTACGCTACTATTAATAACGGATCGTCCATGATGGGTATAGTAGATGAAAAAGATCCAAAGAAAGTGTATTATACCATGACAGAAGCTGATGCACTAAGGACAGGAGTACAAACTGTATCAGTTAGTAGCTGGCAAGGATATAATGTTGATCCTTATGATACATCCTCTTACCAGCAGCATACCAGACAGATTAACTTTGACGTTGAAAGGTCGAATCCAATTCTCTTAAGAGAAGAATTTGATGCAAAGACAAATATCCTTACACTTACATATAATAGGGAAGTTACTCTGAACATCAATAGCGGCGTTTTTTCTGCAACCTTAGTAACTCCTTCTGATGAAATTAAACCGGACAATAATATAACTTATACTAATATACCATCCGATGATCCTAAGGTAATTAAACTACAGATTGGCAACTTGACATTCTTTGGTAATTACACCTTTAACCTAGATCAGTACTTTGTAAGAGATGGCTTCAGAAATTATGGTTTACCAAGGTCGATAACTATTAGTACTAGCGGTGGAGTGGATTTTGAGCTACCGGGACCTTATTTGGTTACACAATCCACTACTAATCCCAGCTTGATATACATAGAATTTAGTAATATGCTGGACATGGCTTCTGCACAGAATGTACTAAATTATTCTATACCGGGTACTACAATAATAAGTGCAAGGTTGGAGAAGAATACCAAGAATGAAGGTTCTACGGTTGTATTAACCATTGCAGACGGCACTATCGATGTTACGCTAGAAAGACCTCTAATAATTAACGGAGTCACAGGCTATAGCGGTAACTATGCACCATTAACCGATTATAGGACACAAGTATTGCTTAAGGATAATACAAAGCCGAACTTACTTGGAGTTCCGAAATATGATAAGGCTAGACCAACAGAAATTATATTTACCTTTAGTGAGGAGATAGCCGGATCAATGATAGTTAAGGTTACCCAGATGGGAAGCAGTAACTACGAGATTGGTAATATAGTAACAATATCAGGAAATAACGTAGTTATAACCTTAAATAGTTTACCGATGCAAAATGCACCATTAAAAATAGACATCATTGAGAATAAGATTGTGGATTTAAGCGGCAATCAATCTGCTCCAATGATAACACAGCATGTTATCATGGCTGCATACTAAGGTAATATACTAAATATAATTGTATTTTTAACCCCCGGACATCAGATATGGAAGCCCGGGGGTTATATTATAGAAAAGCACGTTCTATTATATTAATATACTCTTTATGGTTTAATGATACTCATAGGCTTATTAAAGGTTCTGGTAAAGATATCACTTTCATCTATAAGGCTCTCGATGGTTTCAAAGCCCAGTCGTTTTAATAATTCTATAACATAAGGATTATCTATAGGTGTAGTATAAGTAGCATGTCCTGCGTACTCCTCAACATTTTTTCTTCCTTCCTCATGGGGAATAATTGCCTTTGGCCCGCCGACACATCCACCTTTACAGCCCATACCTTCATAGAAATTAGCAGAGCTTTTATGGCTAGAAATAATATTGATTAACTCTCTGCAGTCCTTAACGCCATCCGCCTTCTGGGTACGAAGACTTATCTTGCGACTGGGATTAATTCGTTCCAGTGTAAGCTTTACTGCTTCGCTTACACCACCGGTGTGAGCATATATTCTACCCGCCCTAGAGGAATGATCTCTTTCGCTCTCCTCCATATCAGCCGGGCTTATAGCCATGATTCTAAAAATATCTTCAACCTCTTTAAATGTAAGGACATAATCTATGGCATCAGCTATGTCCATATCCCTTGCCTCGGCCTTTTTAGCAAGGCAGGGTCCTATGAATATCGTAAGGGCATCGGGATACATTATCTTTACTGCACGTCCACTGGCTATCATCGGAGAGACAGATGGCGGTACATGTGGAACTAGCTCGCTGTGAATATTTTTTATTAATGAAATCCATACAGGGCAACAGCAGCTGGTCAATTGAAAGTCATCCTCTGACTGTATATTCCTATCAAATTCCAATGCTTCCTTAAGAGTTAGGATATCAGCAAATAATGCAACCTCCAGCATTCCGTCAAAACCTATCATCTTAAAGGCATTTCTAAGCATTCCAGGAGTAACATCACTGCTAAATTGTCCTAAAAAGGCAGGAGCTATAAGGGCATACACCAAACCTTTATGAGAACGAATCGCCTGTAAGGCGCATATAACATCCTTACTTGAAGTCAGGGTATTTGCCCTACACTCCTGTATGCAGTAGGAACAGCCTGCACAGGCCTCCTCATCTATGTGTAGCTTGCCAGTCTCGTCCGGATATATGGCATGAAAGGGACATACCTTAACACAGTGTCTATCATTATCGGAGCAGTTGCAATCTTCTGTATGCCATATAAGAGGATGCTTCTTAGGGTGTAGTAAGCAGTCTAGCTGATGAGTGTCAAAATCATCAAGGGCACTTATATATTCATCATCTCGATTCTCTATGGTTGATCTTAGTAGTTCCTGGTAAAGGTCTTCAAAACGCTTCATCTATATACACCTCAGAAATTTGAATTATTTAGATGTATTATCCGCAATTCATCACCTATTATTCTATTCTTATCTTTACTGGATAGTATATTTGCTTTATAATTGATTTGGAATGGCAAAGTAAATGAATATAAATGGTAATTATGGAAAATATAATTAAAAACAAGTTGGAGAAAAAATTGAAGGATATCAATAAAAAGCGTATTATTATGATAGGTTGGATAGTATTCTATATATATATTTTGTTGTTGTCATATTTTTTGTTTTTTAGTGAGAGGTATGGAAGAGATCTTATAACACAGCAATATAATTTGCATCTGTTTAAGGAAATAAAACGATTTATCAAATATAGAGAGCAGATTGGATCGGAGGGCTTTATTGTCAATATATGTGGCAATGTAATAGCTTTCATGCCCTATGGATTTTTGCTTCCGCTTCTCAACAGAGCATACCGTAAGTTCTATCTTATAGTTATTTTAAGCATTCTATTTAGTCTGATAATCGAAACAGCTCAGCTTTTGCTGAAGGTAGGCGTGTTTGACGTAGATGATATATTGATGAATTCACTGGGCGGAGTATTGGGATATGTAGTATTCGTAATTGCTCATTCTATATATAAACGCATGGTAGAGTAGATGGGGCGTATTAATAAAAAAGAAAGGGGGGAGCTTCTATACTTAAGCTATTTAGGAAGAAAGAAACCATACAATTTACAGGAAGAAGGCATACAAGAATGGGGATTCTATCCGCGGTAGTAGGCCTTTTGGTAGTGTGTGGATTTATTACATTAAGTGTTATCTCTGGTATTCATGGAGGTGAGGCAAGCTTACTTATTGGCATAGCTGGAATTCTCCTTTTCTTCATAGGGTTATTTGGCTTTATACTTTCATATAGGGAGCTTAAGCAGAGGGATATCTATTATAGATTTCCTATGATTGGTATTATAACCAATGGCATTATGCTTATTTTTCTTCTGGTCCTATATATTTTAGGTTTATATTAACAATAATAATATGATAAATATACAACGGATTTGACCGTAGACTGGAGAGCATATGGATTATTTGAATTTATCTAAGGATAATAAAGAAGAAATTTCAGAGCGATATGAATTGGCTATAGGCCGTATTCACGAGATAGTAGCAGAAGAAGAGGTTAGAATACCCTTAAGGGATTATTTTAGTAAGGTGGCAGGGTTCCTTATATTAGTGGATAGCGTTGCGAGGATGATAGGTGAAGGCTTATACGATAAGCTTACTTTTGATGAGCTTAAATCTGTAAATAGAAGCCTTTATGAGGACATAATAGGAGACAATTATTATACCAGCTATGCCAATCCCTCATATGCATGTAAAGAGCTAGGCAGCAAGTACGGTAAGCTATTGTCGTTTTTATATACAGAGCTACGCGGTACTATTATATATGCTTATGAGCAGCAAGAAGTGCTAAATACAATATACCTTGAGCTTTTTCTACAGATATATGGACTTGTAAAGTGGGAGGATGGCTTTACACCAAAGGATATAAAAAGAGTTATCGGAGAATTTATGCATGATTACTGTGGTATTCTTATGCAGCATAGAACGCTGGAGATATCTAGCCCGAATTATTCCTTTGCAAGGGATATTATTATGAAATCCGATTTGAAGGAGCTTTCTTACTTATACCATTATGGGGAATATATATCTGATAATGAGTTAAGGACAGCAGAATATATAAACAGCCTATCAAACGAACAAATTAAAGCCATGGCTGACACATTTACAACTGGCTTTAAGCGTGGATTCGAGGCTAATAGGTTGGATATTAGTAAAAAGTCAAATGTAGATATCCGATACCAAATTGGTTTTGAACGTGTAGTCAGACAAGCCATACATAATTTTAAGGATATGGGTTTGGAATCAATAATTTTTAGAGCAGCATATATGGCCATTAACAAGAAACAGCACCTTAAGATTGGATATCATGGATCGTCTCCCAATAAACAATATGATTACGACCATCGCTTTGATATAGGCCTGTTCTTAGTCAAAAAATTTAAGAATAGGAAGCTGGAGGCATTGGAAAATTCTCTTAAGCAGATTAAGAATATAACGAGGAATTATGCCGGTCCTGCTGTTATGGAGGTGTTCGGGGAGGAATTATTCTCACCAGAGGATAAGCCTGAGGCTATTAGTCTCAATAAGACTCAACAAAAGCTTATGACGCAGTACTACGGCGAAGCAAGAATGATTACAAAGGAATACTATAATACCCCTGAAACATCCTTTACTATTATCTCTTATCCTATCTCTGAGATAGGGTCTGATTTCGAAGCCATATTTGAAGCTACGGTTAAGGTCAATACCTTGGATTATGATATATATCAAAAGATACAGCAGAGTATTATAGATGTCCTTGATATGGGCGAATATGTCAATATTATCGGAAAGGGTAAGAACCATACCGATATGATGGTAAGACTGCAACCGTTAAGGGACCCTGTTAAAGAGACGAATTTTGAAAATTGCGTGGCTGATGTGAATATTCCAGTTGGAGAGGTATTTACTTCTCCTGCCTTAAAGGATACCCGCGGAATTCTTCATGTTCCTCTTATATATCTTAATGATCTTGCTTATCATGATTTGGAGTTGATATTTGAGGATGGATGCATAGCCAATTATTCCTGCAAAAACTATGATGATGCAGATAGAAATAAAAGCTTTATAAAGGAGAATCTGCTTTATAACCATGAAACCCTTCCTATTGGAGAGTTTGCTATAGGTACAAATACTACTGCTTATATGATGGGTAAGAAATATGATATAGCACCCAAGCTTCCGATATTGATAGCAGAAAAGACTGGCCCTCACTTTGCAATCGGCGACACATGCTTTTCGATGAGAGAGGAATTAAAGGTATATAATCCAGATGGGAAAGAAATTATCGCAAGAGATAATGAGCTTTCATTACTTAGAAAATCCGACCCGAAAAAAGCTTATTTTAACTGTCATACGGATATTACCATTCCCTACGATGAGATTGGTGAAATATCAGCTGTATTACATGATGGAGCCGCAATTCCAATAATTAAGGATGGAAGATTTGTACTGGAGGGTACCCAGCTTCTAAATGAGGCGTTTGATATAATATAGCATGATAAAAGATGAATATGAATACTGAAGAACTAAACTAATATAATATAAGGAGGCAGCCATGCTAAATATTATTAA
>JAQVQL010000082.1 GCA_028701595.1 Herbinix sp. | reverse complement strand
ATGGATAGATGTATGCAAGGAGAGATAAATTGAATAACATTGTATTGGTCGGAATGCCCGGTGCTGGAAAAAGTACAGTGGGTGTAATTTTGGCAAAGGTTCTGGGCATGAATTTTGTAGATTCTGATTTATTAATACAGGAGCAGGAGGGAAAGCTTCTTAAGGATATCATAAAAAAAGAAGGACTACAGGGATATATTAATATAGAAAATCAGGTTAATAGGGATATATCTGTAGAGAATACCGTAATTGCTACCGGAGGTAGCATCGTATATTGCACTGAAGCTATGGAGCATTTTCACTATAGTACTAAGGTGGTTTATATTAAGCTTTCCTATGATGCTATAAGTAAAAGGCTTGGTAACATAAGGCAGCGTGGCGTAGTACTTCGTGACGGACAGACGCTGCTTGATCTGTATAAGGAACGGATTCCTCTATATGAAAAATATGCTCACATAACAATAGATTCCGAAGGACTTGGAATGGAAGAGCTTATGGAGAGAATCTGTATTGCGGTTAAGGGCGGTCAAGTATAATGGATTATGCCACGACTCGGGGTGTTGAAAAATAGCAATTTATAAGTCCAAGAGGGACATGTTAAAATTCGTCTTGGACTTTTTTGTTCTCATAATAGTTAATCCATTCACAGCCTACTACTAGTATTCTAACCACTTCTTCAAGACCTTCCCTATCAATCTCATCAAATCTATCAAAAACAGGACTGTCAATATCCAGTACACCTATAACTGTATTATCAACAAATATAGGTATTACTATTTCCGAGTTGGATTCGCTATCACAGGCGATATGTCCTGGGAATGCATGGACATCAGGAATTAGCTGGGTTTTACCTTGTGATACTGCTGCCCCGCACACTCCCTTTCCAATTGGGATGTGGATACAGGCAGGCTTTCCCTGGAACGGACCTAAAAGAAGCTCGCCATTCTTGATCAGATAAAACCCCACCCAGTTAATCTCAGATAGAGCAAGGTTAAGTAATGCAGATGTATTAGCTAGGTTTGGAATCACATTGGTTTCGTTCTCAAGTAAGGACTTTAACTGTGCATGTATCAGCTTATAGCTATCCTGCTTATCTATGGGATACATATTATTTTCGACTGATTGCTTTTGATTCTTATTCATATTCACGCATTTCCCTTCTCTTATCTTTTAATTTCCAAAACATATATCTGATTATAGTGTTTTTTGCTTATTATTTCAATCAATATAATATTAACATAAATGCTTATATGTTTTTATTGTAGGGGTAATTTTTTATTTCTATTTCCTTGTTAATGATTGAATTAGTTGAGAATATCATTTATTATTAGCTTAACATGTTCTAATGAGATAGGAATAGGAGAAAACATGAAGATATTGGTGGATGCGGATGCATGTCCAGTAAAAACTATAATTGAAGAGGTTGCCAAAGAGAATAATATACCTGTATATATGTTTGTAGATACCAGTCATATACTATCGTCAGACTACAGTGAGATTATAGTTGTAAGTAAGGCTCCAGATGCTGTTGATTTTGCTCTTTTTAATCATACCAAAAAAGGAGATATTGTAGTTACTCAGGATTACGGTGTAGCCGCCATGGCACTTGGGAAGGGTGCGTATGCAATTCATCATAATGGAAGAGAATACTTGAATGATGGTATTGACCAAATGCTTATGGAGAGACATATAGCAAAAAGAGTACGCATGGCAGGAGGACGTGTAAAGGGAAACGCAAAGAAACGTTCTGGCGAAGAGGATGATGGATTTCGTAGAGATTTTTATAAATTATGCAATAAAGCGATAAAGGACAATTTACTATAAGCGGAGGTTTTATGCTAAAGCTAGCTAGATACTTAAAATACTTTAAAAAGGAAGTAACAATCGGGCCATTTTTTAAATTTCTTGAAGCAGTATTCGAATTAATCGTACCGCTTGTAATGGCATCGATTATTGATATAGGGATTAAAAATAGAGATGAGACTTATGTGCTCCAAAGAGGAGGTATTATCCTGCTGCTTGGCTTTATGGGGCTTATTTTTGCGATTATTTGTCAGTACTCAGCTGCTAGGGCATCACAAGGATTTGGGACCATGGTAAGAAATGACCTATATAAGCATATAAATACTCTGTCCCATGGAGAGCTTGATTCGCTTGGTACAGACACCTTAGTTACCATTCTAACTAATGATATAAATCAAATGCAGTTGGCAGTTGCCATGCTAATAAGGCTCGTAGTAAGAGCACCTTTTCTAGTAATTGGTGCCGTAGTAATGTCCATGATACTGGACTTAAAGCTTTCTCTTATATTTTTGATTGTAGCCCCTCTAGTATCAATAGTGATTTATTTAATCATGAAGCTTTCAGTCCCTTATTATAGGGTTCGTCAAAGGATGCTCGATAAAGTATCACGTATTACCAGAGAGAATTTAAGCGGTGCAAGGGTGATTAGAGCATTTTCAAAGCAGGAGCATGAGATTAGAAGATTTAATGAAGCCAATAACGAAGTAGCTGATATAGCTATAAATGTCGGAAAGATATCAGCATTCTTAAATCCGGCCACATTTACTATATTAAATGTCGCAATTTTAGCTATTCTGTGGTTTGGCGGCATTCGTGTTGATGTAGGAAGCTTAACACAGGGTGAGGTTATAGCATTTGTAAATTACATGACACAGATATCTGTTGCCTTAGTGGTGGTTGCAAATCTAGTTGTGATATTTACTAAGGCATCAGCATCAGCTAGAAGGATTAACAAGGTGTTTGAGACGGTGTCAGCAGTAAAAGAAAAGGACGAAGATATTAACTCAAATGAAATAGCACCTCTGGTAAGTCTAGATAATATATCATTTGCTTATCCAGGTTCGGATGAGTATGCTGTGGAGGATATAGGCCTTGATATAAATGATGGTGAGGTCATAGGCATTATCGGTGGGACAGGCTCGGGTAAAACAACCTTGATAAGTCTTTTGCCAAGATTTTATGATGTGGACAGGGGAGAGATTCGAATAAAGGGAAGGCCTGTTAGTGAATATTCTTTTGATGGGCTTAGAGAGTTATTTGGCATCGTGCCGCAAAAAGCGGTACTGTTTTCAGGTAGTGTCAGTGATAACCTTAGGTTCTCAAAGAGGGACGCTTCAATTGATGAGATAAAAAAAGCAATAGAGATTGCCCAGGCTAAGGATTTTGTGGAGAGGCTGTCCGATGGATATGATTCACATATTAGTCAGGGTGGAAGAAACCTATCGGGAGGACAAAGACAGCGCTTAACCATAGCAAGAGCATTGGTTAGAAACCCGAGGATTCTTATACTGGATGATAGCTCTAGTGCCCTTGATTATGCAACCGATGCGAGACTGAGGGAAGCAATTAGTAGAAATTGTGAGGACACTACAGTAATCATGGTATCCCAGAGAGCCAGTGCAGTGAAAAATGCAGATCAGATTATTGTACTTGAGGATGGCAAGATGGTTGGAAAAGGCAAGCATGATGAGCTTTATAAGACTTGCAATATATACAGGGAAATATGTGATTCCCAGGAGAGTTGATTCTGTTAATTTTGGAGGTGGCGGTATGAATTCCTATGATGAAAGCAATTCAATATTAAAACGATTATTTTCCTATGCAAAACCCTATCGTGGATTTCTAATTGCTGCACTGATTAGTTCCTTGATAAGTGTGACGCTGTCGCTTCTGATACCTATATATATCGGAAGGGCTGTGGATTATATAATTGGACCAGACGAAGTGAACTTCCCTGGTATTTTAGATATAATTATTTATTTGGCTGTATTTATCGGAGGCAGTACAATCTTTCAATGGCTTATGTCTTACTCTACTAATAAGATAACCTTTTTGACAATTAAGGATCTTAGAAGTCAGGTATTTAATAAGCTGAATATCGTACACTTTGAGGAAATTGACCGTACCCCTCATGGCAATATTATTAATACCATGGTAAATGATGTAGATATCATTTCTGATGGTCTCCTGCAGGGCTTTACTCAGCTTTTCTCAGGGATAATGACTATTCTTGGAACGATTGGATTTATGCTTAGCATAAATCTGGGCATAGGTATAATGGTGGTAGTGCTTACCCCCTTATCACTGTTTGTGGCTTCATTTATTGCAAGGAGAACCTATAGAAAATTCAGTGAGCAGACAGAGATCAGAGGAGAAATGGGCGGGCTGATAGAGGAGCTTTTAGGTAATCAGAAGCTTGTTAAGACATTTTCCTATGAGGATAGAGCACTAGAACGCTTCAAGGAGGTTAATGGAAGACTTCATGAGGTTGGCGTCATGGCTCAATTTTATTCATCACTTACTAATCCATCTACCAGGTTCGTCAATGGTATCGTATATGCGGCAGTGGGAATTCTGGGAGCATTCTCAGCTATATCAGGAAGAATTACGATTGGCCAGCTAACAAGCTTTTTATCCTATGCAAATCAATATACGAAGCCATTTAATGAGATATCCGGTGTAATTACAGAGCTACAATCTGCTTTGGCCTCAGCAAAGAGGGTATTTGCTCTGATTGATTTAGAGCCTGAATCATCCGATGAAGGACTATTATCTTCAGTAGAAAGCGATGGAAGAGTGAAGCTTACGGATGTTGCATTTTCATATGTAAAGGACAAGCCTCTAATAGAAGGCCTTAATATTAATGTAAAGCCAGGCAGCAGGATTGCCATAGTAGGACCTACGGGGTCAGGTAAAACCACTGTAATTAATCTTCTTATGAGATTCTATGATGTGGACGAGGGCAAGATAGAAGTAAACGGCGTGGATATAAAGGACATGCAAAGGAAGGCACTGCGAAGCATGTATGGTATGGTGCTTCAGGAAACCTGGCTTTTTGAAGGAACTGTTAGAGAAAATATTGCCTATGGTAAGGAAAATTTTACAGAGGAAGAGATTGTAGATGCGGCTAAGGCAGCTTATGCCCATAGCTTTATCAAACGTCTGCCAAATGGATATGAAACTATCATCACTCAGGACGGAGGGAATCTGTCACAGGGTCAAAGACAACTTCTTAGCATTGCTAGAGTAATGCTACTTAAGCCACCCATGCTTATCCTGGATGAGGCTACCAGTAATATCGATACAAGAACAGAAATCCGTATTCAGAAGGCTTTTTCAAAGCTGATGAAAGGCAGAACCAGCTTTGTGGTGGCTCATAGGCTCTCGACTATTAGAGAATCAGATGCAATTCTTGTTATGGACCAGGGTAAAATCATTGAGCAGGGTAGCCATGAAGAGCTACTAAGAAAGGAAGGCTTCTATCATAAGCTGTATCATAGTCAGTTCAGCACCAATCAAAGCTAATCAAAATTCTATAATGAATTCTAGATTAGAAAAATATAAAGTGAATATATTTGACCTTTAATAGGACAAAAATAAGCCCTATAGAGGTCATTTTATATGTGCTGGAAAAATAGAACAAACATTCGAAAAATGTATTGATTTTACTTTTTCACTGTGGTACTATGGATAAGAAGCATTTCGAATTAATAATTGCTATAATATGAAATTATAATATAGAAGGGTAGGTGCCTTATATGGAATTTAAGCTGGTTTCGGAATTTGCTCCGACAGGAGATCAACCGGAGGCTATTCGTGCACTAACAGAAGGCTTTATTAGCGGTAATCAATGTCAAACCTTACTGGGTGTGACGGGTTCGGGTAAGACATTTACCATGGCGAATATTATTCAGAATATTCAGAAGCCTACTCTGATTATCGCTCATAACAAGACCCTTGCAGCTCAGCTATATGGTGAGTTTAAGGAATTCTTTCCGGAGAATGCAGTAGAGTATTTTGTAAGCTACTATGATTATTATCAGCCTGAGGCATATGTTCCTTCAACAGATACCTATATAGAGAAGGACTCGGCCATAAATGAAGAGATAGATAAGCTAAGGCACTCGGCAACAGCTGCCTTAACCGAGCGTAATGATGTTATCGTTATTGCCAGTGTATCCTGTATATATGGTCTTGGTAGCCCTATAGATTATCAGAACATGGTTTTATCACTAAGACCGGGTATGATAAGGGATAGGGATGATGTGCTGAGAAGATTGATAGATATTCAATATACCAGAAATGACATGGACTTTAAGAGAGGTACCTTTAGAGTCCGTGGTGATGTTGTGGAGATATTTCCAGCTTCCTCGGCTGATGTAGCAGTTAGGGTTGAATTCTTTGGTGATGAAGTTGAAAGAATTATGGAGATAGATGTGCTTACAGGGGAGATAAAGAATACTCTAGAGCATATGGCTGTATTTCCTGCATCCCATTATGTAGTTGCACCAGATCAACTGGAGATAGCTATAAAGAATATCGAGGCTGAGGCTGAGGAGAGAGTCCGTTACTTCAAAAGTGAGGACAAGCTCTTAGAGGCTCAGAGAATTTCTGAGAGAACCAATTTTGATATAGAGATGCTGAGAGAGACAGGCTTTTGCTCGGGAGTAGAGAATTATTCCAGGCATTTAACTGGACTCGAGCCCGGAGCACCACCTCATACATTGATGGATTATTTTCAAGATGATTTTATGATTATTGTAGATGAATCACATATGACTATTCCTCAGATTAGAGGAATGTTCGCCGGTGATAGATCTAGAAAGCAGAACTTAGTTGATTATGGATTTAGGCTTCCTTCGGCCTTAGATAACAGACCGCTTAATTTTGAGGAATTTGAAAGTAAGATTAGCCAGATACTATTTGCATCAGCTACTCCTTCGGTATATGAGAGAGAGCATGAGCTTCTTCGGGTGGAACAGGTGATTCGTCCAACAGGTCTACTAGATCCTGAAATTTCTTTGCGGCCTGTGGAGGGGCAGATTGATGATTTGCTTAGTGAGATTCGAAGTGAAGTGGATAGGAAGAGCAAGGTACTTATAACAACCCTTACAAAGAGAATGGCAGAGGATTTAACTAACTATCTTCGTGAGGTAGGTGTCCGTGTAAAATACCTACATTCAGATATTGACACCTTAGAACGATCAGAAATCATTAGAGACATGAGAATGGATCTGTTTGATGTACTTGTAGGAATCAACCTACTACGTGAGGGACTCGATATTCCCGAGGTAGGGTTAGTGGCAATACTTGATGCCGATAAGGAAGGATTTCTCCGTTCAGAGACCTCCCTAGTACAGACAATTGGAAGAGCAGCCCGTAACGTAGATGGAAGAGTTATTATGTATGCAGAGCGAGAGACTGATTCCATACGTAATGCAATTAGAGAGACCAACCGCAGAAGGCAGATTCAGCATGAATATAATGTTGAGCATGGAATAACACCGACCAGTATACAGAAGAAGGTGCGAGACCTAATCAGCATATCCAAGAGAGCAGAACAGGATATAAAGGATATGGAGAAGGATTTAGAGTCCATGACTAAGCAGGAGCTTAATGAAGTAGTTAAGAAGATTACTAAGCAGATGCATACTGCGGCAGCGGAGTTGAATTTTGAGCTAGCAGCCCAGCTACGAGACAAGATGATAGAGGTTAAGAAACAGTTGCTGGATCTTTAATGGGTATGCAAATCACTCTAGATATGAACGATAATATGCTATATTGTAATCCTTCTAGTGATTTTCATATATAAAATAAAAAAGATTAATATAGAACAGGTGGAGCCATGTCAGAAAAGAAGAAGTATATAAGAATAAGAGGTGCTAAGGAAAATAATCTGAAGAACATTAATATAGATATACCCAGGGATCAGTTTGTTGTACTGACGGGTCTATCCGGCTCAGGTAAATCATCCTTAGCCTTTGATACTATCTATGCGGAGGGGCAGAGACGTTATATGGAATCTCTCTCCTCATATGCTAGGCAGTTTTTAGGGCAGATGGAAAAGCCCGATGTAGAAAGTATAGAGGGGCTTCCCCCTGCTATATCCATTGATCAGAAATCAACTAATCGTAATCCCAGATCTACAGTCGGAACTGTAACTGAGATTTATGATTATTTTCGATTGCTATATGCTAGAATAGGTATTCCCCATTGTCCACACTGTGGTATAGAGATTAAGAAGCAGACTGTAGATCAGATGGTTGACGAGATTATGAGTATGCCTTCAGGCACACGAATACAGCTACTTGCACCGGTTGTTAGGGGACGTAAAGGAGCTCACGTTAAGCTCTTTGAACAGACAAAGCGTAGTGGCTATGTGCGAGTCAGGGTTGATGGTAGCATATATGAATTAAATGAAGAGATAAAGCTAGATAAGAATCTTAAGCATAATATTGAGATACTTGTCGACCGTTTAGTTGTCAAGGAAGGAATAGAACAAAGGCTTTCGGATTCTATTGAGAATGTATTAAAGCTTGCAGAAGGTCTTATGATTGTTGATATAATAGACGGCGAGCCTAAGACCTTTAGTCAGAATTTTTCTTGCCCTGACTGTGGTATTAGTATTGAGGAGATGGAACCAAGGGTATTTTCCTTTAACAATCCCTTTGGAGCCTGTCCAGAATGCCATGGTATAGGAATTAAGATGGAATTTGATGAGGAGCTTCTTGTCCCTGAAAAAGACCTAAGTCTTATAGGAGGCGCACTCGCAGCTCCCGGATGGCAGTCAATTAAGGATAAAGGAAGCTATACCAGATGCATTATGGAGGCTTTGTCAAAGGAGTATGAGTTTGATCTGAATACCCCATATAATGATCTTCCTGAGCATATTAAGGATATGTTTATACATGGTACGAAGGGAAAATCCGTAAAGGTTCATTATCGTAGCCAAAGGGGCGAGGGAGTCTATGATGTAGTCTTTGAGGGACTTATTAAGAACATTGAAAGACGTTATAGAGAGACAAGCTCTGAAACAATAAAGCAGGACTACGAGACATTTATGAGGTCTACCCCCTGTAGAGAATGTAAAGGAAAAAGACTGAAAAAAGAAGCCCTTGCCGTAACGGTAGGGGATAGGAATATATCTGAGCTTACAGAGCTAGCCATAAATGACCTTGTAAACTTTATGACTAATATTAATCTAACTGATATGCAGCTGAAGATAGGTGAGCTGATTCTTAAGGAAATTAGGGCAAGATTAAGATTTCTAATAAGTGTTGGTCTAGATTATCTGACCCTTGCCAGAGCAACTGCATCCTTATCCGGAGGTGAAGCCCAACGAATTCGCTTGGCAACACAGATTGGCTCGGGTCTTGTAGGTGTGGCATATATACTAGATGAACCA
>JAQVQL010000081.1 GCA_028701595.1 Herbinix sp. | reverse complement strand
CGTACTGCAGGACAAATCTTCCTCGGATCTTATGGGACTGTTGGCCGTGGGTTGCCGGATAGGGGAGTGGGCAAGGCATGTGAACATCCTTGAATCCCACATCATAGGAGACTGAACTACCAATCGCTACACATATAACCATGGGGCGGCCAAGCCTAATTGATAGATCAAATAAGTAACTCATGCCTTGGAATATATCCGTCTCTTGAAAGCATACTGCATCATGGGATATAAAGAAAAAATCTCTAAGATACTTCTTTGCCGGTTTCAGCTTCACAACAGCAAACTCAACATCAGGAGCAACTCCAAAAAAATTACTTTCAGCAACCTGATTGCCTCCTGAAATTCCAGCCAGCATTGTACCATGTCCATTATCATCATGGCTGGGAACTACAGATAATGGATCTTCATTTTGCAAGGCTTCATTAATCTGTTCTCTGGTATATTCTGTCCCATATGCCATATTTAAAGGCGGATTATCACTTACAATAGTCTGATCCCATATAGTTACTATTCTTGTTGTATTATCTGCATATTGTAAGATAGGATTGGTGTAATCTACTCCTGTATCTATAATACCTATTATAACTCCCTGACCTCTCAGGTTAAAAACAGGGATGTTTCTTAAACGAAAAACTCCCGATGCCTCCAGACTGGATTCGCTAATAATTCCAAAACAGGTTGGCATTACACTATATCCCATTCTATATATTATATCCTGGGTTATAAAGCTTACCGGAACATGAACGAAGGCAAGTATGGAATTAATAATCTGCACAGTACTATCCGGAAATTGCTCAAATACGCTTATATCTTCGTTATATTCAATAATTAAATCTGCATAATCCTCACTGATGATTCTCTCCTTTTCGCTTGGAATCATATATTACACCTCATTCTAATACTATCTGGGAACACACTTTTAGTTCCTATACTATATATATTGTAAAATAATTAAAGTATGTACTTATGATTTTATATTAAATTAAAAAAAGGTATGTCAAGAAAGCATTATCTTAGCTTTTACTTGACACACCTTTATTTTTTTACTATTAATCAATCTATGTAGTAGGTACTTTTCTTCTTTTCAGATATTTAATAAGTATCAGCAGCCCAATGAATAGCAAATCCCCTATCAGATAAAAAAATACCAATTCCAGAATATAACTGCTTTCATGCCTATAGTTAGTAATAGTCATCCACACTCCTAAAGCAGACCAAAGCACTGGGACAATAAATCCCCAGAAGAGCCTCCTTCTTGTAGAAAGAAATATCTGCATAAGCAGGAAGGGTAGAAAAAACAAAAATACAATTAGTAAATCGCTCCAAACAGTCGGCATATATCACACCCCCTTATACTAAATCCTCATCTAAGATAATCGTGAAGGGGCCATCATTAACAAGAGACACCTTCATTTCAGCACCAAATTCACCGCTCTCTACTTTCCGATTTCTAGCCTTGATATGCTCTAGAAAATATTCATACAATTCCTCTGCCTTCCCAGCCGAGCCGGCATTTATAAAATCAGGCCTGTTTCCCTTTCTACAATTGGCATATAAGGTAAATTGCGACACCACTAGCACCTCACCTTGAACATCATTAAGGGAGAGGTTTGTTTTGCCCATTTCATCGGCAAATATCCGAAGCTTCAGTATCTTATCAATATAACGGTCAGCAATCTTCTTATCATCGTCCTTGCCTACTCCGAGAAGAATTAAGAGGCCTTTACCTATGGCTCCTATAATTTTATCATTTACCTCTACCTTTGCCTCCAATACCCTTTGTATTACAACTTTCATAATCCTATCCTTTCATACACATCCTCATACTAATCCATCATAGGCCTGATAACACTCCATATATCTATAAGCTTTTCTAATGAAAAAGAGGCATTAGCAGGGCTTGTGGATGGAAGTAATATGATCTCTCTTCTGTTATCTTTATATATATACCTTTTATAAAGTCGAAATGCCGTAGCCCCATTTGCATATATCCTTTGGATGTCTGCATGCTCTATAACAGGAGTAATATCATTGGGTATAACATTCTTTATACTGCTATCTGCAGATCCGATCACTTGGCAGCTATGCACCACATCCCATAGTGCAATTTGATTCCTTATCAGAAGCTGTTTTTTATCATCTATTGTCTCCGGTAGCTTTTCATCACATATTGCACTTATTACCCTCCAGAATCGATTCTGAGGATGATGATAAAAGAACTCGCCCTCTCTGGATTTAATAGAGGGGAAGCTTCCAAGAATGAGTATTTTCGAATTCTCATTAAATACCGGAGGTACCGTATGCACAAGGCTCTTACTCATGGCTACTCCAATCATCATGTTTTCAGCTTACTCTAATACACTCTTATTTTTCAAGTATATCCGTTAAGAAGGATTCTCCTGCTACCTGTTGCTTAACATCAAAATATTCTAATACAGTAGCCGCTATATCGGAAAAACTATCTCTCGTATCAATATTATTAGCCTTCTTTATCTGCTTACCGTATGCAACCATGGGAACATACTCTCTTGAATGATCTGTGGATTCAGTGGACGGGTCACAGCCGTGGTCTGCTGTTATAAGCAGAATATCCTCATCCTTTAGTGCACCTAAGATTCTTGGTAGCTGGCTGTCAAAATAGCTTAAGGCATTAGCATAACCATCTATATCATTTCGATGCCCATATACCATATCAAAGTCAACCAAATTTACAAAGCAGAGTCCCTTAAAATCTCTATCAATTCTTTCTATAAGCTTCTCGATGCCCTCTTCATTGTTCTTAGTCCGCACTGTATCAGTAACACCTTTACCAGCAAATATATCATATATTTTACCTACTCCTAGAACATCTAAGCCCGCATCCACCAATTGGTCTAGCATGGTCTGAGGAGGTAGGAGTGAGTAGTCATGGCGATTTGAGGTTCTGGTAAAGTTAGGATAGGAACCAACGAAGGGTCTTGCTATTACACGACCCACTCCGTGCTCATCACGAAGGAGTTCCCTTGCCATCTCACAATACCTATAAAGCTCCTTAACAGAAACAACATCCTCATGTGCCGCAATCTGAAATACGCTGTCAGCAGATGTGTATACAATAAGCGCCCCTGTCTCAACATGCTCCTTACCGTATTTAAGAATAACCTCTGTTCCTGAGTAGGGAAGATTACATAGGGTCTTTCTTCCTGTCATTTCTTCAAATTTACTTATAATCTCCTGAGGAAATCCATTGGGATAGGTCGGAAATGGCTTCTTAGAAATAACTCCTGCTATTTCCCAATGTCCTGTAGTTGTATCCTTTCCCTTGGACTTTTCAGCAAGCCTCGCAATACTTCCTTGAAACATTTTCTTGGATTCCATTCCTCTAAATTTCTCTTCTACTCCTTTTATATTAAAGAGCCCAAGCCTCTCCATATTAGGCATATTAAAATATTCACTTTTTGAAACTGCATATAGAGTATTACTTCCCTCATCATTATAATCCTTAGCATCGGGAAGCTCGCCGATACCCACACTGTCTAAAACAACCAAAAATATTCTCTTCATATATTTTCCTCCTCGCTTTATAAGGTATATTCTGCTTTATCAATAGTAGTAAATATTAAGTATTAGTCTTCTACATATTACCATTTTTATTCTATCATATATATTATAAGTTTTTTATCTTGACCTGTCCATTATCTTTATATAGACTTTGGTTAAGTCAAGTATATAGTGTATAGGTATACTATACTATAAACACAATATTAATTTTTTAAAAAATTTCTTAATGTAATTTTATGTATATTGTAGAACGAATAAACTTGTGTTATACTATCCACGATAGGCGCAGCTTTTGATCTTTATCTGCGTATTTACATCTAAATTGAAATGAGGTAGAACATGAAATTTAAGGATACGCTAATACCTATTTTTAATAAGTATAAGCACGGATTAATCCTTGTGTACTTTTTTATCTATATGCTTTGGTTTACTTATCTGGAGCGTACTGTGACTACAGATTTTACACCAATACACTCAAAGCTAGATAATTACATCCCCTTTATGGAGATTTTCGTAATCCCATATTTCCTATGGTTTATATTCATATTTGTCACTGTGGCATACTTTTTCCTGACCTCAAGGCAGGAATTCTATAAATGCTGCGCTTTTCTTTTTATAGGAATGACAATATGCTTGATTATTTACTCCATATGGCCAAACGGTCACTATTTACGAGTGAATCTTAACGAGCTTGGAAGAAGCAATATCTTTACAAGAATATTAGGAAGGTTATATAGCTTCGATACTGCAACCAATGTGTTTCCTAGTATTCATGTGTATAATTCTATCGGAGCAATGATTGCCATAAGAAAAAGCGAGCGCTTAAGACATATCAAGTGGCTCCAGATATCAACATTCATACTAACAGTATTGATATGTATATCCACAGTTGCATTAAAGCAGCATTCTATATTAGATGTCTTTGCTGGAATCGCGCTTAGCATAATTGTATATGCCTTTATATATATACCAGACCGTAGCAGGGTTGCTAAGAAAGCAGACCGCGAACTATCTAAGGTCTAAAGAAATTAACAAAATTCCCTTATATTGGTCTAAATTTTCCAAATACGTCATGTTAATTAAAGTCGTATTATGGTATTATCTGTATGAAATACAAGATAAAACTATAAAAAGGAGAATCTAAATGAAGAGAAAGTTGTTTTGCTTGGTATTAACTATTGTATTAGCAACCTCATTTAGCCAATCGTTGGTAGCTGCAAAAACCATAACCAACGATGTATATGTGGAATATGAGAATGGCTTAAGCCAAAACGATGTTCCAGGTTATCTGGTACATGAAATAATTGCATCTAATCCTAATGCTCATAATATTACAATTTATGAAATTGGTGAGGCTAAACAAATGGTGACGGATGCACCAATGGCTTTGGAAATGAAAACCAACTTGATAGCCCCTATGTCCTTTTTCCCAGTAGTATATTATTATACTAAAACCGAAAAGTACATAAGATCTCAAAACGTCCTAAACAAAGATGTTTTTCAATTCTCTTGCGCAAAGGGACAGACCGTAACTCTTACACAATCCTATAACGTTACTGTTAAAGGGTCATTTGCAGGTGAAGTATTTGATTCAACAAAACTTGGAATAGATGTTTCACTTACAGGTGGATACTCTAAGTCGACATCATATACAGGTCCTAGTGATTCCTCGCCTTATAACTCAAGACAATTTAGAACTAAATTTTATGAAAATGTAGTGGCCTATATACAATATGCAGATGGATACTCCATTAGAGATAAAGGTGAACCAGTTTTTATTGGTACATCTACTAAATCTGGAAATTTATATATACCTACATATTATGTTAATTATAGCGTAGACTCTTACGTTAGCCAGTAATAATTATTCGATTAAAGGTGATAAGTATGAAAAAATTTATTTTAGGGTTGGTATTATTAATTCTTGGTATTAAATTTAGCTTTATTTTATTGATTATTACGATATACAGAGAGGTTGAGCCTTATGTAGTATTTAGTCAATATATGTTTATTCTATTATCCTTAATTGGATTGGCTATTTCTTTAAAGGAGTGTTATTTTACTGTAACCTCAAAAAAGTGAATTGAGAGAAGTTGGCAAAAAAGGAGCTGAAGCACTAAGTGTGATTAGTGATCAGCTCCTTTTTTAGTTAAATCCATATATCCTTCTCGCTATATCGTATCCTACTTCCACTATCCTTCTTCCAAGTACACCGGGTAGGTTCATGGAGCGGCCTAGGATATGAGAACGAATCTTCTTATACAGCCACCTATTATATGTTTTTAGATAGTTCCAAAGCTCATCTTTTTTAGTAAGGCTTTCATCACTGCCCTCTTTAATCAGAAATACCGAGCATATTACCATCATGATTGATAGATACTTAATCATATAGTTTCTTAGCTTCTTACATTTTATCTGTGAAAGATCGTGTGATTCTATCATTATCCTGGTAACTCTTATCTGCTGATCTATTCTGCTAATCATTACTTTTTCATTAACAGATTGGTCCGACCTGCCTATAAAGTAGCGGTATAGATTCACATCCATATAATAGAGTGTTTTTATAAAGGGCAAAGGCTGATATACAAATATGTTATCCACATAAAATGTATGCTTCGGCAGCTTCAATCCGCAATCCTTCAGGAGCTTCGTACGATATATGGCAGAGTGCATAAGGATGTTCTGGCTCTGCCTAAAATGCATTATATCATCCCAAGTAAATATCTGATTCTTTGGAAGTGCCCAGTTGTAATTAATTACCTTCTTTCTCTTTGCTCCTACCTTCTCATATACGTAATTCGCAAGGAACATATCAGGACTATCACCATCAGCAATCAATTCCTTTAGCTTATCAAGCACCTCACTAAGTGCTTTTTCATTGACCCAATCATCACTGTCAACCACCTTAAAATATAGACCGGTAGCGTAGGCCAGACCGGTATTTACAGCTTCACCATGACCACCGTTTTCTTGGGTGATAACTCGAACAATATCAGGATACTTATCTTGGTAGTCCAGTCCGATTCTCTCAGTCTCATCCTTAGAACCGTCGTTTACAATAATAATCTCTATATTGTCTCCACCGGATAAAAGAGTTTCTATTGCACGGTTCATATATGCTGCCGAATTATAGCAGGGTACCGCTACAGACAATAATTTCATAAAAACCTCTCATTCTGCCGCCTCGTCGGCACAAAAATTATTAAGAATCCACGCCTATACCAAATTCTCAGGGTTTAAGCATTCCAATTCCTTAACAACAAATCTTCCATCCTTACGTATTAATACATCATCAAAATAAATCTCACCACCGCCATATTCAGGTGTCTGTATACATACCAGATCCCAATGGATAGCAGAACTATTACCGTTGGGAGCTTCATCTTCATAGCAATTGCCAGGTGTGAAGTGGAAGGAGCCCATGATTTTCTCATCAAATAAGGTATCCTTCATTGGCTTAAGGATATAAGGGTTTACTCCTATGGCAAATTCACCTATATAGCGTGCGCCCTCGTCTGTATTTAACACATCATTAATTCTTGCCGTATCGTTTGAAGTTGCTTCTACTATCTTACCATTTTCAAAGCGGAATGATATGTTCTCGAATGTAAATCCTTGAAATACCGCCGGGGTATTATAGGTTAGGGTTCCGTTAATACTGTCTCTTACAGGTGCTGTATATACCTCACCGTCCGGTATGTTTCTCTCGCCGGCACAGGGAATAGCAGGTATGTTCTTGATGGAGAAGCTTAGATCTGTACCTGGTCCTACAATACGTACTTTATCTGTACGATTCATATAATCCACCAGGTTTTTCATGGCTTCATTCATTTTGGCATAATCAAGATTGCATACCTTAAAATAAAAATCCTCAAAAGCCTCCTGGCTCATATTCGCAAGCTGGGACATGGATGCATTGGGGTAACGAAGTACAACCCATCTGGTTTTCTTAACACGAATATCATGATGTACAGGTGTCTGATAATAGGTTTCGTAGAGCTTCATTTTATCCTGTGGTACATCTGCATTTTCAGTAATATTATCTGAGCCTCTTATACCTATATAGCAATCCATTTGTTCCATTTCAGATGCATCTATCTTAGCCATTAATGACATCTGTTCCTCAGAGCAGTTTAGGAGTACTTCTCTTAGTAATCTGGGATTAGTATAGTGCACAAAGGGTACACCCTTAGCTTTATATACTTCCTTTACAATTTGTCTTGCCAGATCCTCTGTTGTTTCACCAATGTGGTGTACATAGACCTTGCTACCTTCTTCTACCTTCATGGAATAGTTTACAAGGTTTTTAGCTAGTGTTTTGTTTCTTTCATCCATAATATGTTTTGTCTCCTTTTCCTATAATGTTTATTGAGATAGATAGGAAATAAAAACATTTCCTGCCTTTTCAAACAATTGTGTACTATCTTGTATGCCCATCTTAATTGTCTTTCCTTGCTTGGGGTCAATCATAAAGATATTGTAAGCGTCATAGCCATATATCAACACGGCATCGTTATATCCGGTCATAGCTATTACTGGTCTTTCATTAGACACATAATACAAAGCTTGATCCAATGTTGTACCTGTTAAGCTTATAGGCTCTAGGCTCAAATGACTGATAAGAATTTCATATACTGATATGCTTTTTAAGTCAAATGTTTCATCATCGATATTTTCACCTATATAACGACCTATCAGCTTAATACAGCTCTCTAATGTGTTCTGCGAGGTCGATAGATTCATTCCTTCAAACTGGGATATAACATTTCTATTTGCCTTCGCACCTCGTTCCCAAACAGGCTTATACAAGCTGCTTAAGGCTACTCCCACCCCGCTATCTGCTACCGCAATGGCATCTGCAACCTCACTATATGAACCCTCGAGCTCACCTAATATATAAGTGTAATATAGATTGCGGTTAGATGAAATCTTCTCATCATGTACTAAATAATGTCTGTTCTTTTGTAAGCGTAATGTCGGATCCTCAGAAATAACAGTATTAACGGTATAAAGTCTGTCTGGTACTTTCTTCATATCAAATCCGGAAGGAAGTGACAAATAATACTCCGTCAAAGAATCCTCCGTTATCCTTGATATAGCATTAAGATATGGAGTGTTTTCAACACTTCGATTCATGATATAGTCATTATCAATAGGTTGGAATACTATTCTACCGTCTATATTTTGTTTACTCGTCCTGTACAATACAATAGTATTATCCTTTACCTCTATCTCGGTTATATAATAGTCCGGCTTATCATAGGACTTTAAGATCTCTCTTTCGGTAGTTGCTATCTCGACTCTGCTCATGGGAACTATCGTAGTTCCGTCTATTAGGACAGTAATATCGTCCTCATGGACATATCCAAATATAAGGTTGGAATCTATCTTATCCAATAGCTGTATCTTAAATCCTCTATCAGCATTTATCATCTGAATATCTCCGGTTTCGATATCCATGATTTTAATACTATTGGCATCCCAAGGATCCGAGCTTTCCTGCCAGGCCACATATCCTTCATCATAAAAAGCCTCTATATCATCCTTGGAAGTATTATTAGCCAGCTCTGTAATCTGTCTAGTAATCAAATTATAGGAATATATACTATTATATATATGAAAATAAAAAATATCCAAGGAATTTACATAAGCAAATTCTCCTATGTTTTCCTTCAAGGTTTGATAAGGCTCATCTAAAGGAATATATACCTTTTCCTCAATTCGCCCTTCAGACCGATTATATTCATACATAACT
>JAQVQL010000080.1 GCA_028701595.1 Herbinix sp. | reverse complement strand
GCCAATTAACTCATATACCTTATCTTCACTATAATCTATCGCTCCTATGACTAGTATATTCTCTCTATGGTTTTTTTTATTAACTAGGGCTACTGCATTCTGAATTACTGTAAGTGTCCGTAGTCCTAAAAAGTCCATTTTTAATAGTCCCAGCTCCTCCAAAGTTACCATAGTAAACTGGGTTGTAACAGAATCATCAGATGAACGAGATAAGGGAACATATTCAACTATACTATTCTTACCGATAACTACACCGGCGGCGTGCATGGATGAATGTCTTGGAAGACCCTCAAGTCTTTTTGACATATCAATAAGCCTTTTAACCTCATCATCACCCTCATAGATTTTACGTAGCTCCGGATTAGTCTTTAATGCTTTTTCGATGGTAATTCCGATTTCTGTGGGAATCATTTTTGCTACGGTATCTACCTGTGAATATGGTAAATCCAAGGCTCTTCCCACATCTCTGATTACAGCACGGGCAGCCATGGTACCGAAGGTAATTATCTGTACCACCTTATCCTTGCCGTATTTCTCTGTAACATAATCGATAACCTCCTGCCTTCTTTCAAAGCAAAAATCAATATCGATATCAGGCATAGTAAGTCTTTCAGGATTTAAAAATCTTTCAAAAAGCAGATTATACTTTATAGGGTCTATATCTGTTATCCTAAGAGAGTATGAAACTATGGATCCCGCGGCACTTCCCCTACCGGGGCCTACCATAATACCATTATCTCTTGCGTATTTAATGAAATCCCAGACGATTAGGAAATAATCTGAAAAGCCCATATCACTAATGGTTTTTAACTCATATTCCATACGCTCCCAAAGCTCTTTAGTTACCTCACCATATCTTTCCGTCATACCTTCTCTGCAAAGAGTATTAAGGTATTCGTATGAGCTATAGGGCTCGGGTACTGGATAGGCAGGTAATTTATATTCACCAAATGTTATGGTTACATTGCAACGCTTGGCAATTTCATATGTATTTTCCACCGCTTCCTTAGCATAGGGGAAAACATCCAGCATCTCCTCTGGTGATTTGAGATAATATTGACCTCCCTCATATCGCATACGATTTTCATCAGATACCTTCTTCTGTGTCTGAATACAAAGCAATATATCGTGGGGATCCGCATCCTCTTCATAGGTATAATGAACATCATTGGTTGCAACAAGCTTTATGCCGGTTTCATTTGACATCCGAATTAGTCCCTGATTAACAGTCTTTTGCTCAGGAATACCATGATCCTGAAGCTCTAGAAAGAAGTTACCTTGACCGAATATCTCCTCATATTCAAGAGCAGCCTTCTTCGCTTCCTCATAAAAGCCTCTTCTAATATTTGCAGCAACCTCACCTCCGAGGCATGCACTTAATGCAATTATCCCCTCACTATGTTGGTCTAGGACCTCTTTATCGATTCTTGGTTTATAATAAAAGCCCTCTAAGAATCCCTTAGAAACAATCTTCATAAGGTTTTGATATGCTATATTATTCTCCGCCAGCAGAACCAGATGATAATAACGATCCTCCGAGGCTCCAGCTTCTCTATCAAACCTGGAATTTGGTGCAACATATACCTCACAGCCTATAATAGGCTTTACATCCTCGGATATGCAGGCCTTATAGAAATCAATAACACCATACATTACTCCGTGATCAGTAATTGCAAGGCTATCCATGCCAAGTTCCTTGGCGCGAAGAACCAGCTCCCTTATTTTACCTGATCCATCAAGAAGGCTGTATTCAGTATGAAGATGTAAATGGGTAAAGCTCATTGCTTATCCTCCTTGGGAGTCAATATATACATGCTTTTTGGTTACCAGTCCTTTGAAGGCCTCTCGGGATCAATTATCTCTTCTAGGTTAAATAAATCCTGCAAGCGTTCAGGATATTCAAGCATAGCCTGTCCATCCAGCGGTCTTCTTGTCATCCTTACATAATCGTCCTTTAGATGCATCCATGGCTTAGAATCCACACCATGATAATAATTAAAACCTGCTTCCTTAAGGAATGCGTATTTATCACTGCTGTAATGCCCCATGGTGCTTTCAATATCTGTACCATAAGGGAAAATAAGAATATCTGTATCACCTACTAAAGATCCCACCTCTTCTTGCCAGCGAATAGTATCTTTCTTTATAAAATCAAATGATTTTTCCCTCATATCCCTATGGTTATAGCTATGGGATGCAAATTCCCAACCGCCTTCCTTAAGTACTCTTGCTACTTCCTTAACAGTTTCCTTGTCCTGTTCATAGGTGGGTGATGTGGGGTCATCAGTTCTATACCCGAGAGACCCCTCATACCCGGTAAGGGCTAAAATACCTTTAGCTCCCCTATATGAGAAGTCTGGATGCTCTTCAACAAAAGCATCAAGTATGGGCACTATATCAAAAGCACCCCTTACAAGGCTTCCGTCATCTAATATCATCTCACAGGTAGGCTTACCATCCTCACCAATAACTATCCTAGAAGCAAAGCCATCCCCATCCATATAATCATAATAGTTTACATCATCCTGAGACAATACAAAGGGTTTTTTTCCTGCTGGAAGATATATCTCGCCAGCTACAAATTTTGTTTTGCCATTCTCATCGGTGATCTGCTTGGCAAGATCATGGACACTTACAAGTACATAACCGTCCTCATACATGCTTTGCATCATTTTCTCAAATTCATATGTTGTGGTCATGTACATATTATAACCCTTTGCGTCATAATCACCGTCAAAGGCCTTGCTATTATCGGCTACCAGTGAATGAAAGAATATGTGGTTAAACTGCATAACAGATGAATATGAGCCTCCATATAAAACTAATGAGTCTTTTTCAGCCTGCAAATCATTAATTGCTGTTAAAAGAGCGGGATAAAGCTCATAACCACCTTCAATACCCTTATAGGTTTTAATTTTATCGATTGCTTTATCATAATCGTAGCTTAATTTAAGCATATTTGCTTCTTTAATCAAGTCTTCTCTTTCGGTAATCTCTTGTAATAGCTTTTCCTGCTCCTTAAGAGCTTCTTGCTCTGCAGGAGTCAGCTCTTCCTCTTCCTTATCGTCATTATCCTTTTTATCGGTCTTATCCTTATTGTCTTTATTATCCTGAGTATTATCAACTATCTTACCTGTATTATTATTATCATCCTTCTTATTCTTAGAGATAATATAATATGAACCAGCTATTATTATAAGCAGTAACAATTCTAGTAAAAGTATAACACCAAGTTTCTTAGCTGATTTCTTTTTTCTTCTTCTTGACCTATTTCTATCGGCCATAGTAATACCCCTCTCTAAGCTATATTATTGCAGCTCTATATAAAAAGAAGCACCATAAAGATATCCGGTATATGGTCTCTTTGTGGCTGCTTCTAAGTTCGTTATTATTTGCTGCTTAAATACTTCTCGATATTATCAAATGCCTCTTGCTCGTCCGTACCCTCTGCAGTTACAAAGATCTTTTCTCCTGACGCGAGACCTAAGCTCATCATACCCATGATGCTTTTAGCATTAACTTTTTTTTCTTCACTTTCCACATAGATGCTACACTCATATCTGCTTGCTACCTGAACAAGCAATGCAACCGGTCTGGCTTCCAACCCATTAGGAATGTTAATTTCAATCTCTTTTCTTATCATTTATGCTTTCCTCCTTATGTTCCCGAAAATATTCAGCAATCGTACTTAATTTTCGTAATCTATGATTAACACCGGATTTACCGATTGGCGGTAACAACATTGTCCCCAGTTCCTTCAATGAAGCTTCAGGATTCTCTACTCTAAGCTTTGCAATATCACGAAGTCCTTCATTCAAATTACCAAAGCCTACATAATCTCTTATATATATGATATCCTCAGTCTGTTTAGATGCGGCCTCAACGGTTTTGTTGATATTAGCCGCCTCACAATTGACCTGCCTATTCACTTGGTTGCGCATTTCCTTTAATATACGTACATTCTCAAGATCCATAAGTGATACATGAGCTTCCATGACATTAAGTAAATCTACAATCCCTGAACCTTCTTTTATATATACTACATGATATTTTTTTCTCAGAATAATCTTTGCGTCTATGGAAAATGCACATATAACCTCTTGAAGTCTCTCAGCCTTTAAAGGATCATCTGTAACAAACTCCAAATGATATGCCTTTTTGGGATTGCTCATCGATCCGCAGATAAGAAATGCACCACGAATAAATGCTCTCTTGCAGCAGTTATTCTGTAGCACCATTTGACCGGGATTACCGATTCTACCATCAGAGGTATAGCAGACATCCTGCTTTGTAGCCTTCATAATGTTTCTTGCTATGTCTTGATTCTTAATTATTAGTATATATGTTTTATTATCCTTAATGCTTTGATTTCCTTTAATCGAAATATCCATACTAATATTAAATGTTTTCTTAATTAAAGTAAAGTACTTTCTTGCAACTAGCGGATTTTCTGTTTGAAGCTTTAAGTATATATATGAATGCTTCTGTATTAATTGTCCTCCATAAGTCAGAATAGCAGCCAGCTCAGCAATTCTACAATGCCTAGCATCATTAATTTGTAAGGAAAGCTCTTCCTTAACATTCTTCGAAAATGACATTTCTCATCAGCACCTTCAATATATTCTAATCCTTTTCTATGTCTCTATGCTCGGTCTTGATTCCATAGCTTAATCCAGCAAGTCTCTTGGCAAGCTCATTTGTAAGGGTAACAGATCGGTGTCTCCCTCCTGTGCAACCAATACTTATTACAAGCTGGTTCTTTCCCTCTGATATGTAATGAGGAATTAGGAATGTTAGCATGTCCTCTAATTTATCTAGAAATTGCCCAGCCGCATCTGAATCCATAACGAACGAGCTTACACTAGAATCCATACCTGTCTTGTCCTTTAGCTCAGATATATAATAGGGATTGCGCAAAAATCGAACATCAAATACTAAGTCCGAATCTGCTGGTATACCATACTTAAAGCCAAAGGATAGAATCATCACCATAAAGTTATTAAAATTCTTATCTTCTACATAAATCGTGTCAATCTGAGTCTTTAGCTCACGAATAAGCAAATGACTTGTATCTATTATAATATCTGCTTTCTTACGCAGAAAGTCAAGTTTCTCTCGCTCTAGCTCAATACTCTTATCCACCCTTCCCGATTGGGAAAGAGGATGAATCCTTCTCGTCTCCTTATAGCGCTTTACCAGCACCTCAGGAGAACAATCTAAGAATAATATCTCATATTGATATCCATTATTCTTCATGTCCCTAAGGACCGCATCAAGCTCATCTAAGGAATGTCCGCTCCTAATATCCAGCCCCAATGCCACCTTATCATTATTTCCCTGCATAATAAGCTTTACAAACTTTTTAACAAGCTTTATGGGCAGGTTGTCCACACAGAAAAAACCTGCATCCTCCAGCATCTTAAGGACAGAACTTTTTCCCGCTCCTGACATACCGGTCACAATAACAAATCTCATTTAAATCCCGGCCTTTCTATAGTCTGTATCAAAGGTTCCCAAAAACTTCACCTCGGGTTCAAGTATCACTCCGTACTTTTCATCCACTATCCGGATGACCTCCTTAATTAAGGTCATGAAATCCTTGGCTGTGGCATTTTCCTTATTAACTAAAAAACCGCAATGCTTTTCAGAAACGGCAGCACCGCCTATTTGAAATCCCTTTAAGCCCGAATCGCAAATAAGCTTACCTGCAAAGTACCCCTCTGGACGCTTAAACGTGCTTCCCGCACTATGCATATCCAGGGGCTGCTTCTCTTGCCTCAGAGAATTAAGCTCATGAATTCTATCTAATATCTCTTGTTTATCACCCTTATTAAACCTCATTGTGGCCTCTAGCAAGCATAAATCCTGCTTCTGTAGAATACTGCTTCTATATCCAAGCTGAAGAGCCTCATTATTAAAGGTTTGGACTTCGCCTTCCCTATCTATAATCGTGGCAGATAGGAGAACCTGCTTAATTTCTCCGCCGTAAGCTCCGGCATTCATTGTTACCGCTCCTCCCAGTGTCCCAGGAATACCGGCTCCAAATTCAAACCCTGTTAATTCATATCTAGCAATAACATTAGACAGCTTTGACATAAGCACTCCGGCCTGGGCTCGTACAATACCATCCTCAGAGACTTCAACATTTGAAAACCCGCCTGAAAGCTTAACGATTAAGCCTGGATAGCCTAAGTCAGATACCAAAAGATTACTTCCGTTTCCCATAATATAAAAAGGCATATTGTGGCTCTTGCATAATAAAACCACTCGCTTAATCTCATCTATTGAATATGGTAATACCATATAATCTGCATCTCCACCGATTTGAAGGGATGTATGCTTAGACATGGGTTCCTTTTGTTTAATTTGCTTATCTAGAAATATATTTTTTAATCCATTCAAGAATAAATCAAAGTCCTTCAAAAGCTACCTCCATATACTATAATACATTACTTCTAAAACCTATTCAACCATCTGCTAACTCATGTCAAGATAAGTCTTGCACATCCATAAATTCCAGCATCATTTCCAAGTGTGGCTATTAGGAATGGCTTATCCTTAAGTGCATTCATTACATTTGGTTGGTAGTGCTTCTTAATATATGATGTTAAAATCTCACCAGCCTTAGAGACCCCACCACCTATGACAAATGCCTCGGGATCTAATATCTGAGCAACACTGGCAAGGGCGATACCAAGATACCTACAAGCCTCATCGACTATCTCTAGAGCCAAGTCATCACCCTGCTTAGCATAGTCAAAAACCTGCTTAGCACTTATATCAGTTTTGTCTGAAAGTAAGGAGTACTTAGGATTTCTTTGTAATGCCTGCCTTGCCAATCTTACAATACCTGTGGCAGAAGCATATTGCTCAAGACAGCCATGTTTTCCACAGCCGCACGCATCTTCCTCATTATAATTTACTGGAATATGTCCAATTTCTCCTCCTGCACCGACGCTTCCCGCAACTATTTTCCCATTATGAATAACTCCGCCGCCGACTCCTGTTCCCAAGGTTACCAGTACCATATTCTCGAAGCCCTTGCCATTTCCCTTCCATTGTTCACCAAGGGCAGCAACATTAGCATCATTACCTGCTTTAACCCTGATTCCGATCATACTAGACATTTCCTCTTCTATATTAAAGCCTCCAAGACCTATATTAGGCAGCTCTAAAACATCTCCCTTGTCATTAACAGGACCCGGTATGCCTACTCCTATACCAAGTATCTGCTCTTTATCAAGACCCTTTTCTATTCTTATTTTTTCGATTGAATTTGCAACATCCTTTAGGACATCCATACCGTTGTCGGTTCTGTGGGTAGTAAATACCCATTTATCTATCAAATTCCCCTCTGAATTAAATAAGCCAATCTTTATACCTGTACCACCGATGTCTACACCAAAACAATACCGATCCATAACTCCCTCCACTACTCCTCTGTATTCTTTCGTATCTTGTTCGTAACCCTTTTATATAATTCCTGAGCAGCATTATAGCCCATCTTTTTTTGCCTATGGTTTACGGCAGCAGATTCACAGATAATAGCTAGATTTCTACCGGGTCGTATTGGTATTGAATGACAAACTACTTGGTTACCAAGATATTCAATATATTGCTCATCCAAACCAAATCGATCATAATCCTTATCCCTACTCCATTCCTCAAGTTTGATTACCAAGTCAATAGCCTGTGTATTCTTAACACTTTCTACACCGAACAGTGTCTTAACGTCAATAATTCCGATTCCGCGAAGCTCTATAAAGTGTCTCGTGATATCAGGCGATGTACCTATTAGTGTTTCATCACTAACCTTCTTGATTTCTACCACATCATCGGTTACAAGGCGATGCCCTCTCTTAATAAGCTCAAGAGCAGCCTCGCTTTTACCTATTCCGCTTTCACCAGTAATCAGTATTCCTTCACCATATACATCTACTAATACACCATGAATAGATATTCTCGGTGCTAGCTCTACATTCATCCATCTTATTACTTCAGCCATAAAAGATGATGTAGTCTTAGATGATTTTAATATCGGGATTTCTTTTTCAGTTGCAATTCTAATCAGAGTATCACTAACTGGAAGATCTCTGCAAAAGACTATACAAGGTACTCTATAGTCCATCAACTTACTCATAATTTCAATACGTCTTTCCGTAGTAAGATTCTCCATATAAGCATGCTCAACAAAACCTATTACTTGAACTCGTTCGGAATCAAAGTGATCAAAAAACCCCGCCAACTGTAGTGCTGGCCTGTTTACATCTGGCTGTGATATCTTAATTCTCTTGATATCAATATCCGGAGTACAATTCTCCAAATTCATCTTATCTATTAGCTGAACCAAATCAACTGTATACACCGCTTCATCCTCACCTTCTATATTTGATTATTCTACTGCACACATTCTAACACATCTAATACTTTAAAGTAAATCCTTATCAGATTTAGTCTTATGAAAGAAATTATAAACCTCTATTGCAGATAACTTATTCATAGAGGGAATCTTAACTATCTCAACGATATCCGCTTCCTTGATTGCCTCTAAGGATTGGAAATGCCTCATCAATGCCCTTCTTCTAGATGGGCCTATTCCTTTGATATCATCTAATATGGAATGCACTTGTTTTTTCTTTCGCAAGCTCCTATGATACTCTATAGCAAAGCGATGAGTCTCATCCTGTATTCTTGTTATAAGCTTGAATAACTCACTGCTTTTATCAATGGGAAGCTCTTTATTCCTGTAATACAGGCCTCTTGTACGGTGATTATCATCCTTAACCATACCACATACGGCAATATCAAGCTTTAACTCCTCCAATACCTCTAAGGCTACATTTACCTGTCCCTTACCACCATCCATAAATATCAGGTCAGGATATTTCGTGAAGCTCCCAAGAGCTACATCAAGCTTTTTCTCTTTCATCTCCTCCAGCTCACGGATTCCATGGGTAAACCTTCTCATTAGCATTTCATGCATAGCCGCATAATCATCGGGTCCTATAATAGTTCTTATCTTAAACTTTCTATAATCGGATTTCTTAGCCTTTCCATTTTCAAATACCACCATGGAACCTACTGTTTCAAAACCTGAGGTATTTGATATATCAAATGATTCTACCCTGGATATAAGTGGCAAATCCAGATAATCCGTTAGTTCCTTAAGAGCTCCCGTAGTTCTTGCTTCTTCTCTCTTAAGCTTTTCTGAGTCCTTATTAAGAATAAGAAGGGCATTTTTCTTAGCAAGCTCAACTAGCTTTTCTTTATTACCCTTTTTTGGTATATGAAGGTAGACCCTTTGTCCTCTTTTACTACTTAGCCACTGACTAAGTATCTCCTCCTCTTCGGGCTCTACCTCAAGAA
>JAQVQL010000079.1 GCA_028701595.1 Herbinix sp. | reverse complement strand
TCCGTGATTAAGTTGGATGAAAATCTCATTGAAATTACATATCTTGAAGATGAAGAGGAAATCAAGCAGAAATTAACTGTAGTAAAGGGTAAGCTTCTACCAAAAGAGGATGATTAATCATAAGATAGGTACAGATGTAATTACATACTAAATAGTATTATAAAATAAAACATATAATTAGTTTATGGGAGGGGAATATCATGAAGAAATGGATATCTGTTATTCTGTGTATATGTTTGCTTTTAACAGGATGTAATAAAGGAAGAGAAGAAGATCAAGTTAATGAGCTACCGGATGCAAACAATGCCCAGAGAGATGATTCAGATGTAAAGGATGAAACCGATTATAAGACGAAAGTAGATGAGGATGATAAGCAGGATGATACTATTATCCCCGATGACCCACTGGCACTCAGACTTAATAAAGAATGGGGTGCCGTTACACTGGCAGGTGTAAGTCAGCCTGATTTTATTATGCCTACCTTTGAGGCAAAGGTGGACCCTTATGTGATAAATAAGGATCTATCAAATATAGAGAATATTCAGTATTTTAATGGATTTACAGACGAACAAAAGGATATGATCTCTAAGAATGGATTTGTAGTTTTACCAAGTACTAATACCAGAATGAGCTATATTTATGATCATAATGAATATCTGAAAGTACCAAATTTCGTTACATCTGATTCTGTATTACACCTATATCATCAATTCTTTGATAAATCATTATTACATATTGAATCTGACTATTTATATAACTATATGGATATTCTGACAGATCAAATGCTAGATAAATCTATTCGTTTGATTGATATCCTAGAAGATAAGGAAATGAAGGCCTTACAGGAAAAGAACATCATATTTTTTCTAGTGGCAAGAATGCTAATGCTTGATAGTAAGGATATTGATGTAGAGATAAGAGAAGAGCTTTTTAATATTGCCATAGAGGAATTTGATCTTATAGAGTCTGCTGAGAATTTTACCGAGTCGCCATTATTTGGCTTTGATATAGATTATTCTCAGTTTACTGTAAGAGGCCATTATACAAGAAGTGAAGAATTGGGACGATTTTTTAAGGCTCTGATGTGGTTTGGCACCGCTCCACTTCCCTTCTATGATAAGGATGAAAACTATATATATGAAAATGTGCTTCAGTCTTTATTAATGTCCTATACTACCTTCCTGGATTCGGAATTTATCTGTGATGCAGAGCTTTGGAATAATATTTATCAGCCTACCAAGCAATATGTTGGGGACTCTGACGATATAAATGTCTTTATGATGAATGGGTTAAGGCTAGAGGTATTTGGTGAGAATGAAGATCCTAATATTTTTGATGATAAGGAATATTATGATAAGCTTGCTCAGGCAGTGAAGGACTTACCCGAGCCTAAGATTCAGGGTAAGTTTATGCAGGATGTAGCAAATCCGATAACGACTCCGACAGGAAAGCAATTTAGATATATGGGACAGCGTTATATAATGGACAGCTACATTATGCAGGAGCTTATGATGCCAATCCTAAGACCTCTACCATCAGCTCTTGATGTTATGGGTGTATTTGGCAGCAAAACAGCCGAAGACCTTATGATGAATTATTATAAACCACAGGATAATTGGCCTGATTATGTGGATACATTTTATTCCTTAAAAGAAGAGGTTTCAGAATATGACGTGGATACCTGGGGTGAGAATCTCTACAATGGCTGGCTCTGGTCAATAAAAGAGAATCTGACTGAGTATGATGAAGATTCAGGCATGCCGATATTTATGACTAATGAGGCCTGGAAGGCCAAATCATTAAATGCCTCTGTCGCAAGCTATACTGAGCTTAAGCATGATACTGTCCTATATGGAAAGCAGGGTGTTGCTGAGGGAGGTAATGGAGTAATATATAAGAACCACTATCACTATGTGGAGCCCAATGTATATCTCTATAGCAAGCTGTTATACCTGACTGAGTATACCATGTCGGTATTAAGAGAGAGGAACATGCTAGAAAACCACTTAGAGCAAGGGGCTACCTATTATCAAGAGCTTCTTCAGTTCCTCATAGAATGTAGCATTAAGGAACTGCGAAACGAGAAGCTGTCAGATGATGAATATAACAGCCTATTATACTATGGCGCTTCTATGGCCAATATTACTGATAACTTTTTATTTGCTGTAGCAAAAGATTATGAAACTACTGATATAGCAGATATGCAGGTTACTGATGTTGCTACTAATCCAGGAGCTTATCTAAGCTTAGGAACGGGTTTCTTTGATTATATCTATGTAGTTATACCGGTAGATGGCAAGCTATACCTGTCAAGAGGTGCGGTATATAGTAGCTATGAATTTATTAGTAATAAACGCCTAACAGATGAGGAGTGGTGGGCGCTTAACGGTATAACAGTAAATGAAGATGAATATGTGTCCTATCCTGAATATACAGAGCCCTCTAATGATCTACCAGGTCAACCTAATTGGGTTAATAGATTCAAATCTTATGAAAACAATCTTACTGTAGATAAGATTGATGTGGAGTGGGAGTGGGCGGATTAACAAGGCCAAATACGGGGTAGAGGAGAAAGAGAGTTGGATAGTTATACATTAACAAAGGAAGAAGCAAAGAGATTCATTCTGACAAAGCAGGGATTACTGGGTGAATATAAATTTACCGGAAAAGATGGAGTGCTAAGCTTTGTAGAGCAAGCCGGTTGTATTCAGTTTGATCCGATTGATGTCTGTGGTAAGAATGCCGAGCTGGTATTACAATCTAGAGTAAAAGGCTTCACCAAGAAGATGCTCTATGAACTTCTCTATGAAGAACGCAAACTATTTGATTATTACGATAAAAATCTTGCTATTATGAATATATCAGATTGGAAGTACCTAGATAGAATCCGCCAAAGCTACCGTAATCACAGTAGAGGACGTGAGGAAGTTGATAAGGTTGCTCCTGAGATAATAAAGATAATAGAAAGAAAAGGACCGGTAAGCTCCAAGGAGCTTGACCTAAATGAAAAGGTTGATTGGTATTGGAGTAGTACCAGACTAGGAAGGGCAGCCCTTGAGACTCTGTATTTTCGCGGGGATTTAATAGTCCACCACAAGCAAGGCACTAACAAGTATTATGCACTGGCGAAGGATTACCTTCCTAAGGATTTATTAGAAGCCAAGGAGCCATTTCCCAAAGAGCTTGATCATATGAAATGGTGTGTCCTACGAAGGATTTCCGCTGTAGGATTGTTATGGAACAAGCCGTCAGATGCCTGGCTTGGTATTAACAATCTTAAATCAGCAGAGCGTAATGAAATATTCGGCAGTCTTCTTGATTCCAAAGAAATAATTGAAATAAATGTTCTAGGGATTAAGGATAAATTATATTGTCTCACCAAGGACAAAGAGGTGCTTGATAAGCTTCTTAGTAGTGATACTAAGCCTAAAGAAAGAACTGAGCTTATAGCACCTTTGGATAGCCTGATGTGGGATAGAAAGCTCATTAAAGCATTGTTTGATTTTGAATACAAATGGGAAATATACACGCCTTTGGATCAAAGAAAATTCGGATATTATGTCCTACCTATTCTTAGTGGACATAACTTTATTGGAAGAATTGAGACTCTAAAGGATATGAAGAATGATTCCCTGCTTGTAAAGAACATATGGTATGAGGAAAATGTAAAAATCTCAGAGAGCTTAAGGAAATCCATTGAAAAATGCTTAAGACGTTTTATGAAATTCCACAACCTAAAAGAAATAGGCTATATAACACCTATTTCCTAACATAAATGCACCTGACTGGAGTCGAACCAGCGGCCTTTCGCTCCGGAGGCGAACGCTCTATCCACTGAGCTACAGGTGCAAGGATATCTATTTTGCTTATCTCGAATAGTATAAACTAATTAATAAGCAAAGTAAAGATTTGATTAAAGCTAAAATGTTACAAAAATGTTAAATGTGTTACAAAAGAGTTAAGTAAAGACTTGACTTATGATTAACAGTTTGTTAAAATACCAATATCATTATGACATATGTTAAGCATGAAAAGGAGCATCTCCCTAATATGAAACTAAAATATAAGAAAATAATACTGCTAACGTCCTTGTGCACCATGGGCATAGGGTTGTTAACATTATCGATAAGTCAAGATAAGCTTAAGGCGGGAAAACAGAATAATAATAGCATTGTGGCTGATGCAGAAGAAAGTGGAAATGGCAATGATATATCAGCTATGTCCGCAAGGGAACTAACCTTGGATGATACAGAAGCAGCAGAAGTAACACCTATACCAACACTATCCCCTACACCGATTCCCACCCCGACACCTATTCCGGTATATCCCTTGGAAGAGATGGACGGTATGGATGCATTTATTGAGGTGTTCTTTATAGCTAAGGCGGCTAGCGATGTCGATAAGCTTAAATCTATTTATCTTGACCCAAGCAAGGTGGAGACCAGAGAACAGCTACAAAAGATGGTTCAATATATCGAGGATTATAAGAATATTAAGACCTACTCGAAGAAGAGCTTTGAGGAGGGAGCATATATTGTATATGCTTATCATGAAATTAAGTTTTCAAGTATAAATACCCTAGCTCCTGGACTATCTAAGTTCTATGTAATCACAGATGAGGAAGGCAATTTTAAGATTGTAAGCGATATGACCCCTGATGTAGAAGAGTATTTTAACGCAAGAAACGAAGATCAGGATGTCATAGATTTAATTCAAAACACAAATGCTAAAGGTGAAGAAGCCAAGGCTGGTGATGAGGACTTAATGATATTCTGGACTGGTCTAGATCAGCTTGCAAGTAGCGATGATAAACAAGCTGATCAGGCTGATGAAAATGAGCAAACCGATCAAAGCGATTAAAAGAAAGATAAAAAAGCCAAGGGGCTTTTCATAAAATAAGAGGAGTATATGGGTTAATACCTATATGCTCCTTTTACAAGTATGCAACAGTTAAATTGTTCCTTTTAGTGGACTAAAGTTTTAAAATAATATATAATAACATTCAAATCAAACAAGGCAGTAACCAAGAGAGTAGGAGTAATATGAGTACAAATAATAAAGCTAATAATTCAAATACATCTAATAAGCATGTAGCTGATAATGGTATTAGGATAAATAAATTTCTAAGCGATGCTGGATTATGCTCCAGAAGAGAAGCAGACAAGTATGTTGAAGAGGGTAAAGTAAAGATTGACGGAATTAAAGCGGTGATAGGATCCAAGGTGAAACCGGAAAATCGTGTGACCTTTAGAGGCAAGCCAGTTCAAAACAAAGAGAGAAGAGTATTGATTGCTTTTAATAAACCCGTTGGAATTGTCAGTACTACATCTTCAAAGGAACCTGACAATATCGTGGATTTTATCAACTATCCTACAAGGATTTTTCCTATCGGGAGACTCGATAAGGAATCAGAGGGGTTGATTCTTCTTACAAATGACGGAGATATAGTTAACAGCATCCTAAGGGAAAGATATGGTCATGATAAAGAATATATTGTTACTGTTAATAAGGAGATAACCAAGGAATTTGTTAAGCAAATGTCTGAAGGAGTTCCCATACTTGATACTGTAACAAAGCCCTGTGAGATTACGGTAATAGATAAGAACAGATTTAAAATTATCTTAACCCAGGGTCTAAACAGGCAGATTAGACGAATGTGTGAACATCTGGGATACAGGGTTGTAAGGCTTGTCAGGCTTCGCATCATGAACATAACCCTTGGCAGGCTAAAGAGCGGGACATGGAGAAATGTTACGAGCAAGGAAATGGAAGAGCTTAATAGGTTGATAGAAAATAATGAAGATTAAGTACTTTCTAAAGTATTATATTGTATACCCATATGGTGGGTATGCAATATAGTATGATTATTATTAGGATAGCATTTATAATTTAGGATATATAGATGAGAGGCCCAGGTGATTAGATATGGATAAAAAACAGGAGATAGATAGCTTACGAGAGCTGATAAAATATCACAATGATAGATATTATAACCAGGATGATCCAGAAATTTCTGATTACGAATATGACATGCTTAGCGTCAAGCTTAGAAAGCTTGAGGAAGAGCATCCCGAATATAATAGTGAAAGCTCCCCAATCCAAAAGATTGGTGGTGTGGCAAAAAGAGAAGCTGGGGTACTTGTTAAGCACAATGTCCCTATGCTTAGCTTACAGGATGTATTCTCTAAGGAGGAGGTATATAGCTTCGTAGAGAAGATTCTTAAGGAAAAGGAAGATACAGTCTTCATAGTCGAAAGAAAGATTGACGGACTGTCCGTATCCTTGCGATATGAAGAGGGACATTTTGTTATGGGCGTTACCAGAGGTGACGGTATTAATTACGGTGAAGATGTTACCGGGAATATCAGAATGATTAAGGATGTTATAACCACATTAAAGGAACCTGTTCCCTACCTTGAGATTAGGGGAGAGGTATATATGAGGGCTGATGACTTTAATTCAGTTAATGAAAAGCTTGAAGCAGAGGGTAAAAAGTTATTTGCCAATCCCAGAAACTGTGCAGCAGGAAGCCTTAGACAGCTAGACCCCAAGATAGTAAAGGAAAGGAAGCTTTCTCTTTTCGTTTTTAATGTACAGGATTCTAGGGGAATCTCATTTAGCAGACATTCTGAAAGCTTGGAATGGCTAAAGAGACAAGGAATTAAGGTTATCGAGAATTATAGGCTATGCAGAACTGCCGATGAGGTATGGGAAGCCATAACCGATATCGGGGAGTCTAGAGGAAGCTTTGCTTATGATATAGACGGAGCTGTGGTGAAGGTTGATAGTCTATCAGATAGAGAGCAATATGGAGCAACCTCTAAGGTTCCAAGATGGGCTGTTGCATACAAGTATCCCCCTGAAGAAAAGGAGACCGTTATAAGGGACATTCGTCTTTCGGTGGGAAGGACAGGAAGAATAACGCCGACTGCTATATTTGATGCCATACGTCTATGCGGAACCAATGTGGAGAGGGCTACACTTCATAATCAGGATAGAATAGACGAGCTAGATGTAAGAATCGGGGATACCATAGTTGTCAGAAAGGCTGGGGAGATCATTCCCGAGGTTCTTTCGGTTGTAAAAGAAAAACGACCAGATGATGCCAAACCTTATAGTATTCCCTTGGTATGTCCATCCTGTGGCAGTGTGGCTGTAAGAGATGAAATCTTAGTAGATATTAGGTGTAATAATCTAAATTGTCCCGCTCAGCTTACCCAGCATATATTGAATTTCGTCGGAAGAAATGCTATGGATATTAAGGGCTTCGGAGAAGCATATATAGAAGCTCTTGTTAAGGAAGGCTATGTGAAGGATATAGCCGATATATACTATCTAGATAAGTACAGGGATGAGATGATAGAAAAAGGCTTAATCGGCAAGGAGAAGAATACAGATAAACTACTTGCTATAATTGAGAAGAGTAAGACTAATGAGATAGATCGCTTAATCACAGGCTTTGGTATTCGTAATATTGGACGACAAGCAGCCTATGAGCTTATGAAGCATTTTAAATCGATTCACCGCCTTCGTGAGGCTTCCTATGAGGAGCTTATCACCGTAAAGGATATGGGAGACATAAGCGCCAAAGCCATCCTAGAATTCTTCAGGGTTCCAGATAATCAAGATATATTAGCAAGGCTTGAGCAGGCAGGTATGAACTTTACATCATCCGAAGAGGATCTTCCAGATGCGGACGGAAGCTTATCAGGGCTTACCCTTGTAATTACAGGGACACTACCTTCCATGGGCAGGATGCAGATGGAGGAATTAGTGAAGAAGCATGGTGGTAAGGTATCGGGAAGCGTGTCTAAGAAGACGGATTATATAATTGCCGGTGAGAATGCCGGTAGTAAGCTAACCAAAGCAGAGCAGTTGGGTGTAAAAGTCCTGACAGAGGAAGAGCTTTTAAATATGCTTGAGGATTAGGAAAGGAAACTATGATTACATTTAAAGAGATAAAAGAGAACGAAGCCATAAAAACATATATTATACAGGCCGATAATACGCTTTCAGCGCTTGGCTACACAGAGCACAGTCTAGCACATGTAGCTAGAGTTGCCAATGTAGCAAAATATATTCTAGAGACTCTTTCTTATCCAAAGGAAGATGTGGAGCTGGCACAAATTGCCTGCTATATGCATGATATAGGGAATATCGTTAATCGTGAGGAGCATGCACAAAGCGGAGCCGTCATGGCCTTTCGTATACTTGACCAGCTAGGTGCAACACCGGAGGAAAATGCTAAGATAATTGCTGCCATAGGCAACCATGATGAAGGAACGGCGGTGCCTGTAAGTGCTATAGCTGCTGCACTTATTCTTGCCGATAAGACGGATGTTAGGCGAAGCCGTGTACGTAATCTTGACCTTCCCAGCTTTGATATCCATGATAGAGTAAATTATGCTGTTGGAGAGTCCAAGGTAGAAATTATTGATAATAAGATATTTCAATTGAAGCTTACTATAGATACAAGGATAAGTCCTGTAATGGATTATTTTGAAATATTTCTTGACCGCATGCTACTATGTAAAAGAGCCGCTCATAAACTGGAGCTTGAGTTTGAATTAATTATAAATAATCAGAAGGTTTTGTAAGATGAAAGGTTGGTGATAGTTAATGCCTATTAGAATACAGAGTGATTTACCCGCTAAAAGGGTGTTAGAAGATGAGAATATATTTATTATGGATGAGGCGAGGGCAACCCATCAGGATATTCGTCCACTCCATATTGCAATCTTAAATTTGATGCCTATTAAAGAGGATACCGAGGTGCAATTACTTCGTAGCCTTTCTAATACACCTTTACAGGTTAATATAACATTTTTAACAACAGGTACTTATGTGGGTAAGAACACGCCTACCAGTCACCTTGACCAGTTCTATCTTACCTGTAAGGATGTATATAATCGTAGGTTCGATGGACTTATCATTACCGGAGCACCGATTGAGCTGATGGAGTTCGAGGAAGTAACATATTGGGATGAGCTGAAAGAAATTATGGAATGGTCAAAAACCCATGTAACCTCCACACTGCATCTTTGCTGGGGAGCACAGGCCGGCTTATATTATCATTATGGAATACAAAAAAGAAAGCTTGATAAGAAAATGTTCGGAATATTTGAGCATAATGTTCTTCATCGTAGGGTTCCTTTTGTTCGTGGCTTTGATGATATATTCTATGCCCCTCACTCCAGATATACAACGGTACTTAAAGAGGATATATTAGCGAATGATAAGCTGACAATTCTTGCTGAATCTGATGAAGCAGGGGTATTTATTGTCATGGCAGAGGAGGGCAAGCAGTTCTTTATCATGGGGCATCCTGAGTATGATAGGGTGTCATTGGACCAGGAATATAAGAGAGATATTGGTAAGGGGTTGGATACTAAGCCACCGGTTAAT